>NZ_DJGL01000069.1:178066-178225 GCF_002432735.1 Mesotoga sp. UBA5847
ACACAATCTTTTTTACATACTCAATCAATACTCACAACATCTTCTTTGGAGTTCGATACTCTTCTCCTCAGCTCTAGAATCAGTCATCATTATCAAATAACTACGGTTTCATGCATCTCTACGTTCTTGATTTTAAGTCCCCGCTTGAGCGCTCAAACT
>NZ_DJGL01000069.1:178353-185202 GCF_002432735.1 Mesotoga sp. UBA5847
TTCTTCGCCTTCTTGGCACACAGCAACCAATAACTTTATTACCTGAAAGAGATCTGCAGAATTTCGTAGACTCTTTCTCTTTGAAATGCTCTATTGTTCCGCTACGCTTTTTCAGCTGCAAAGTGATTACTTCGGTCTCCGGAAACAAACTGATAATTCGCACTGTTCTTTCGCTAAATGCTCAATAATCCAGAAATTTCGGATCAATTTTTAATGTTGTTTCTTTGTAAATTAACGGTAAATACTCATAACGATGCCAGATTATGTATCGGTAAAAAAAGTCATCCGTTCGCTTGCAAGATAAAGTAATACTTCCACCTCTCTCATAATAAGGTATAAGTGACGGACAATGATTTCCGCAATTACACACAGATAGATATAAAAACGTAGGTCATATGATTGATGCGTATGCATCTATCGAGTATGTATACAAATAGATTGGATCGTATATAATAATTCTATGGAGTTGCATTCCTGATTTTGGGGGAATACTTATGAGGATAAACTTGAAAGGCATACTGATATCGATTTTCATAGTTTTCATAGTACTTATGAGCAGTTGCGTACCGAGAGTGAGACTCTTCACTCTGGAAGTGATTTCCGAACCCGATACTATTGGGATCGTTCTTCTGGATGAGATAGAGCAAACTGAATTCGAGCCTTCGGACATCCGTCTGACTCCGTTCAGCATTAGCTTGAAGCCTGAGGAGCGAGTCGTAGTTAGAGTCGTGGACGAAGAACCTTTGCAGGAACTGGAAGAGATTCACGTTTTCTACGGCTGGAGCGATGGATCACAAGACAATCCCAGGGTAATAACAATTGATTCCAACAAGAAACTCGAAGCAAAGACTTTGACGAAGTTCAAGGTGACTGTCAGCACAGATCCTAAGAAACTCGTGGGGATTCCCGGAAGCGGCTGGTACGAGAAGGGAAGCAGCCTAACACTCACCGCCCCGCAGGTTGAAGGCTACTCCTTCCTCAACTGGACGGTAAACGGAGAGATAGTCGAGAATCAAGAACTCTGCATAACAGTAGGCGAACCTTCGAAAATCGAAGCCGTTTACAGCGAAATACCTTTCAGGACGCTTTCTGTTGGAAGCGAACCCGAAGGATTGAAGATAATCATAGACTCACTTGAATACACGTCACCTTGGAGCATTCAGGCAAGAGAAGGTACTTCCCATACGATAGAGTTCAAAGCTCAGGAGAGGGACGAAAGCTCTTTCGTATCCGGTATAGACACAAAATACACCTTCAAGTCATGGAACGATTCAAATACCTCGAACCCAAGAACGGTGCTCCTCGATTCGGATAAGAGCTTCACAGTCCAGACGGAGACACGATATCTAGTCGAGACCTCGACACTGCCCGAAGGAGTTGCCAGCATAGATGGCGCTGGCTGGAAAGTAAAGGACTCTCTTTTTTCTTATGTATCACCTGATTCAATCGGATACGACTTTTCGCACTGGGAAGTAAACGGGATCAGGATAGATGGAAGAAGCGTAGAGATAACTCACGACTCGGCCAAGAAGATAGTCGCCGTATATACGCTCAAGGGATACAGCGTGAATGTGGACACTGAACCTTCGGGACTTGAAGTGAAAGTGAACGGAGTCAAGAAAGTAGCTCCGGCAAGTGTGGTAGTCAATCATGGAGACACGGTATCACTTGAGATACTGACTCCACAGGAGAGAGTTGAGAGCGGTAATGTAGAAGGAATAGACACAAGATACAGTTTCACCAGGTGGAGCGACGGAAGCACTGCGAAGTCGAGGACGATAACCGTAACCGAAAACGTATCGTTGACCGCCCAGATGAAGAGCGAATATCTTGTAAGCGTGAGCTCTTCAGTAGTAACTATTCCCGGAAGCGGCTGGTACGAGAAGGGAAGCAGCCTAACACTCACCGCCCCGCAGGTTGAAGGCTACTCCTTCCTCAACTGGACGGTAAACGGAGAGATATTAACTGATAACCCGCTTCAGATAAACGTTGACAGCCCGAAGAAAGCTATTGTCAAATACAACGCGATCCCCACTCTTGAGATCCCGGATCAGACGGTGAGCACTGGAACGAATCTGGTTATTGACTTGAGAAACTTCGCATCAGACTCAGACAGCGATCCTATTGTGTTCTCTAAAGTATCTGGAGTTGGAACGATAAGCGGAAACCAGTTCAGCTACAATGCGACCACTGCAGGAACATATTCGGTGACCGTTAGAGCGAGCGACGGCAGGGGCGGAGATGCGACCGATACTTTCAGCATAACTGTTGTGCCTTCAAACAACGCTCCTCTGAAGCCTTCAAATCCAGCCCCATCAAGCGGCACAACTGGTATAGGAACATCGATAACGCTTTCATGGAACTGTTCAGATCCCGACGGGGATGCGCTGGTATATGACGTCTACTTTGGTACTACGACAAACCCTGCTAGAGTTTCGGCTGGACAGACGGCTAAAGACTACACGCTTTCGAATCTCACTGAAGGCACGAAGTATTACTGGAAAGTTGTCGCCAGAGATGCGAAGGGCCTTGAAACGGCAGGAGATCTCTGGAACTTCACCACGAAGAGTAATCAGCCGCCCGCGAAGCCTTCAAGTCCAAATCCTGCAAATAACGCCAGCGATGTCGCTGTTTCAATAAATCTCTCATGGAATTGCAGCGACCCGGACGGAGACTCTCTGAAATACGATGTCTACTTCGGCGAGAGCTCGAATCCATCGAAGGTAGCCTCTGGGATAACTACGAAATCTTACAACCCCGGCAATCTTCAGAATGGAAAGGATTTCTACTGGAAGATAGTAGCGACAGACGCTAAGGGAGCAACTACCCAGGGAGATGTCTGGAAGTTCAGAACAGTAGTCGCCGAAATACCACCCGAAGACGGTATAGACATGAACGGGCCGGTTTACACGGGGAATGTCCTTCTCGTAAGCAATGAATCAGAGAGCGCGAATACCTCAGAGTACACTGGAACGCTCAGTTCTGATTATCTTCCATCAGGGGATATTCTTCCCAAAAATTTGCCGATTGAAGCGTATGCTATAAATCCAGAGATACCTCTCTTAGATGACGTCGATCTATCGATGAAGATGCGACCGGATCTAGTTGAAGCTGGCTTCGAACTCGCAGCCGTAGGCAACACGAGATCCTTCTACGTCCAGAACTTCAAAACGAATTCAAAGTACCAGATAACCGCGACTCTCCAGTATATTGGGGAGACATGCGAAATATGGGTCGAGAATCCTTCGGAAATAACTGTTTTCAAGGCAACGCAGCTGGGTCAGGAGTTCGATAACGTCATCTATCCTCTGGTTAATGAATACTTCTACACTCCATCAGATGTGAACGGAGACGGAAGAGTTGCGATCCTCTGTTTCGATATTCAGGACGATTTCGACAGCACTGGAGCTTACGTGGGCGGTTACTTCAGCTCGGGAGATCTCTTCAATACCAGTACTTCAAACAAGATGGAGATCTTCTATATAGACACCTATCCGACGATGCGCTACCCGGCATCGAACCAGGTAGATGTTTCGAGAGCCTACAGTACTCTGGTTCACGAGTTCCAGCACATGGTCAACTTCAACAGAAACTACTTTGTGGAGAAGGGCAGTTCAATGCCGACGTGGTTGAACGAAGGTTTGTCGATGGCTGCCGAACATATCTACAAGGGGACTCTGACAAGCAGGATAAGCTATTACAATTACGCCACCAGCATAAAGAACGGACAGTCTCTGCTTTACTGGAATGACAACGGCGATGTGCTTGCTAATTACTCGCTCTCCTACCTTTTCTTGCAGTATGTCAGAACACAGGGTGGGGGAGATCCCGCTATCTTCAGAGATATTCTTCTGGATAGCTGCAACGATCAGAGGGCGGTGACGGCGGCGCTGGCAAAGAGAGGGGTCAATATAGGATTTGGAGATCTCATGACTGCGTTTAGGATCGCGCTTCTCCTCAAGAAACCGACGGGGTTGTATGGTTTCAGAGGCGATAGCAGTTTCGACAGCATAACAGTCTCATACTACACTGGCGGTGCAAAAAATCTGAGGGGTGGAAGCGCAGTGTTCAAGACAATAAACCCGAGTTTTACGGATCCTGGCAATGCTGGAAGCTCCATACAGTATGTGGGAATATGCAAGTGATCGAATAACCAATTCTTTCTGGAAATGAAAAGCCCTCCATCAGGAGGGCTTTTGAGTTATAAAGATTAGCGTGCAGCTATTTTAGTACTTCTACATCCAGATGAATCGCAAAGTATCTTGCCGGGCTGACATCAACGACCAGATTAGAACCTTTGTATGTAGTGAATGTTCCTGGAGAAGGTTTGCTGTTTGGCAAAGCGCCTGCCGCATAGCTCTGGATCTTAACGGGTTCGGAAACACTCTGCAGACGCATATTAGGCCCGAGGATTATTGTCAGCTTGCCGTTCTTATAAGTCACTGAGGCTCCGGCGACTTTATTCTGACCAGCGTAAATATCCTGAGTGGCGGGACCGTTTGTATCGAAGTAGTACCACCATGCAGATCCACTGCCTTCATAGTTTCCACCCCAGGCAGTCTGTCCTCCTATCCAGATTTCGGGATCGGTAGGAGTCAGCTTTATTTCGACTACTGCATCGTCCCATATCTTCTGCAGCTCACTGGTGAGTGTCGCGGTATTCTCGAGTCTGAAGTCCTCTTCTTCACAGGGGAATACAATCTCAAGTATTATGTCCTGTTTGTTTGTGCTCTCTGCCTTCATGAGAACCACATCGCCACAACCGGGAAGGAAGCTGTCTTTTGCAGTAGCAATTATCCATTCAACGAGTGGGCTGTTTTCATAAGAGAGAGAAAACCCACTTCTCGATACAAAATGATCCCATTCCAGTCCGCCTTCCATTATCGCCCATATCGCCATCTGAATATGTCTGTAGTCAACTCCATCAGGGTAAAGATTATCTCTATATCTGTTGAGAATGTAGTTGATTTTCGCCATATCCTCATCTAGCTGACCGCCATTGTAGATATCCTTTATGGTATATGAACCGCTAATCCCTGGAGTATTAACATCAATACACCAGCCGGGATACGTACCTGCCATGTAGCCAGTGACTGTGGCTGAGATATATGCGCCGAGCTGGTTTAGCTTGTAGGAGATACTTCCACTTCCTTCAAATGAGAACTTTCTTATGGTTATGGAGAACTGGACTACAGCTGAATCAGTAAGTTCCATCGGGAATGTAAGTGTATCTGGAACTGTTGCAACGATTGCGAATCCATCTGGCACGTAAGTGAATTCATCATCTAGAACTGCAGTGGCGTTAGTCTCGCTTGTTCCCGTTATTGACAGGAAAGAATCATCGTACGCTTCGTCGGTATTAGCAGGTGCGTCGGCAGAGATTTCGACCTTTACCCTGTGTTGAGCGTTAGTGTCAACAGGCGTGAAGGCTATCGGTCCAAATCCATAAGTCTCGTATCCACCAGAAGCGATACTTCCGAGCGATACTTCCGGAAGAGTCCGAATAGTTATCCAATTAGACCCGTTATAATACTGAAGTGTAATGGTCAGCTTGACGTTCTGGGCCTCACTGTTGCCATTGTTGGTAACCTTTACTGAACCACTGTAAGAGTGCGTGTCCACTACAGAATCGAGAGTCTTTGTTGCCGTTATGGTGTATTCGATGTCCTTTTCGAATTCATTCACCTGGAAGATTATCAGGGTTGGATTCGCTTTCTTATCGATTTCCCACTCGTAGATTTTCTCCCTTATCCAGAAGAACTCGGCTTCAACTTCTGCTTCAAGTTTTACTGTCTTGGGTACTGTGATAGTTACCGTAGCATCGTCGGAGCTTTCCTCATTGGTATCGTCCTCGGTAACCGTGGCTGTGTTGGTCAGGTAGTATGTACCGGGTAGAGCTTCTATATTCTTGAGAACTAGAGAGTAGGTGAGTGTATCTGAACCCGTGAGATCCCAGTCTCTCGCAAGAGTTGCCGGAACTATTTCGAAACCTGTAGGTACATTCGTTATTAGGTCGTTTACGGTAGCGGCCTCGTCTATCTCTTCCACAACGTTGAGATCGGTCGGTGTATCTCCGGTCTTGCTTACCTGTAGATCGGCGTTGTTTGAAGAGGTTACGTCTACCGTGGCCGTGTAGCTTGCGTTGAAGTTCTTTGTTGTATAAGTCTTGCTGTAAGTCTTCGTCTCTCCAACACCTATGGTTATACCTTCTGCAAGAGTATCCAAAACACTCAGTTCAGGTATGGTGAGTGTTACCTTCACTCCCTGGGCTGCGCCCTGTCCGGTATTGGACACGGCCACATTGACGGTCACCGTGTAGGTGCTGTCGGTGGTGAAGGCATTGCCTCTGGTCACCTGTATCGTGTAACCTATCGTGGCATCTTCGCTCTGGTCCAGAGTGACTTCTTCCGGATCGACAGACTTGACTATACTCCAGTCGTACTCTATCTCGTCCTCTCTGCTTACCTGGACGTCCACTTCGGCTCCCAGTCCGGGCGCCGGTACTGTGATAGTTACCGTAGCATCGTCGCTGTCGTATTCATCGTCAGTGTCTTCACCGTAGATAACGACCGTGTTGTGAAGCGGGTATTCTCCCGGAGCTGCTCCGGTGTTGGTCGCTACAACCGTGTAGCTTACACTCCAGCTGCTGGTTAGTGAATTCCAGTCAGTACCCTCTATTATGTCTAACCATTCACGATAGATATTCCCTTCTATAGCTATTCCGGCCACGCTGAACGCATCGAAGGTATCCTCTACGTATGCGTCTTCGTCTATCTCCGTCACGTTAGGAGTCGGAAGTAGCTGATCTGTCTTGACTTCGTCCGAAGCAGTTCCCGCCGTCGCCTTCGC
>NZ_DJGL01000069.1:185311-192641 GCF_002432735.1 Mesotoga sp. UBA5847
TATCTCTACAGCTATGTTCGTGAGAGGTACGTTACCCGTGTTCGTAACTGTGGCAAGGCCGGTCAGTGTCGATACGTTCGTTTCCTTAACTGTCCTGGTCGCCAGAAGGGTGTATGTGAAGGTGCCGTCTTCCCCTTCTTCCAGCTCTATACTCTCGGGTGTCGCGCTCTTCTCTATAACCCAGCTGTATGCCTTCTCCTGATCCCATTCCATATCGTGTTCGTTCGCTATCTTTAGATCTGGATTATCTATGAAAGGCTGCGGAACGGTTATTATCACCCGTGCATCGTCTGAGTGCTCGGTCTTGCTGTCATATTCGGTCAGTGTTGCCGTGTTATCGAGTATGTAGAAATCCTGTTGTGGATCTTCTATCTTTTCGTTAGTAAGGAGAACCTCATAGACTAGCGAGAAGGTCTGAACTCCATCTCCTGGTTGCTCCAAAACCCAGCTCCCCGTTGTCGGTGGTACATATGCTGCACTAAACCCACCGGGTATTACGCTTTCTATGTCCTTCAACTGATCAGCTATCGTTGCGGTGGCGTCCGTGGACTCTGCAAGTCCACTCAATGTAAAGGTCCCAACCAGAGTGAAGGGGAAGATATCGTCCGCTGTAACCGAAGCCAGAATTCTATACTCATAAACGCCTTCCTTTGGATCAAAGCCGAAATCATACTTATATGAGCTGGATTCTCCCGGGTTCAAAGTGGGAGTTGCCGAAGTATCAAGATTTATCGCGGTGAATCCTTCCAGATCTGTATATTCATCTCCATGAAGATACTGAAGCATTACGCTGATCTCAATGCTTGAAGCTGGCAATTCGCCGGTGCTGTTGAGGTTAACTGCCCCGAAAAGCGAAAAAGATCCATCTACTGGAGTTCTAGTCGCATCGATAGTATAGGTTATAGTCGCCGATTCTCCGAGTTTCAACTCCACAGATTCGGGATCGACACTCTTCTCGATTTCCCAGTCATAGGTAAACCCTCTGACCAGAGGATCATCTATATCGCCCTCGAGCTTTGGTTTCTTATCTATCACTGGAGTATCGTCGTGATATACGAATGAATTGATACAAACACCATATTTAACTCTGGTTCTCGTGCCAACTTTTCGAAACTCGCTGTAAGTACCGAAATATACTTTTTGACCATCTGATAGCTTTCCAAGAGGAAGAGACAGTGTGTATTCTTTAAGAGGAGTAATATGAACTTCTCCAGAGAACAATGAAGGGTCTGTCTTGCCATCTTTGTTTTTAGGCATTCCAGTTAGTGTTGTTGAGGTTGCTGCACGGCTTTCAAGAAGAAGCCAACCATCAAAAGCTTCAAATCTCAAGAACAAAGTCGAATCATCCTCAATCCAGGCATGCACAGTTGCTAATAACTCACCTTTTACTACTATTTTGTAAGAAGACTTAAGCCCGCTTACCGAAACAAGTTCGAACTGTATTTCGTTTTCTGAAAACTCTTCAATTAACAACTCTTCCTGTTCCTGAGGTCTGATACAACCTGCCAGAACTAAGAGTATAAGAATCGCTACTACAATAATTAAGCTTCTTTTCATAACACCACCTCCACCTCAATGGGTGCAAATAACCTTATCCAGTCGATTGATATGCAACTATGTGCCAGGCCACCCCGAAATATCCCAAGAAGAAATAAAAAGTGCCGAAGTAATCATTATAAGAAGAACAATGGAATTTCAGTATTTATAATACCATAAATCAAACACAAACGTATGCTCAGAAATCACCTTCAAATATACAAACCAGTCGAATGCTATCACTGTTTATCGAGTGAATATCAGCTGTGACTCTTGTTCTACCTTTTATAGGTATCTCATCACTTATATTCAGCGAAGTCCCCGGTGCAATATTCAGTTCGTCTTCAAAGGAAACCAATTTCACTTTCTCAAACTCAAGCCAGGTTCCCTCTTCTTCGATCTCAAAGAGAAGCTCTACAGTAACAAGTGAAGCTACAGTGTTGCCTTCATTTACAAGAAGCAGATCACAATAGACAAAACCATTCCGGTGTTCGACATGGAGCTCGCCGGTAATTATTGCATTCAAATCAATCTGACCTGAGTCTCTGAATATGGTACCGAGATACACAGTCGGAATAGTTGATACCTCAATACCGTCAGCATTTCTCATTTCCAGATAAATTGCGGCGAAGAAACTCGTTGTAAAATCACCGAGAAAATCTAGAGCAACCTCATAAGAAGCGGAATCAACAACATTCTCGAAAGACACATTTGTAGAAAAAAATGCTACATCTAGCTTGCCGCTATCGTCAAGCTTAAACTCACCAAGCGCTTCTTCAGTATCGAAAGCTATTCTACTGAACATCCATCCATCAAGACCCTCAAAATTGAGGCAAAGTGAATCGTTTTTAATCCAAAAAGAGAAGACTCCCACCTTCGTTCCTTCAACCACTATCTCTGCTCTTCTCACTCCAAATGCGTCAAGCGGTAGAATCTGGGGTTCCAGAGAGAGCACGTTTCCCGCAGGTTCGCCGCTTAATTGCGGTGAAAAAAGGCAACTGCTTGTCGCTAAGACCAATATTGCTATTGCAAAACCTATTCCAATTTTCGACATTCTTCTCTCCCCACTTCCCAGTTCAATAACGAATAACCTTTAAACTTATTCTACTCCAAATAAACCCAAACTCATACGACTGATACAGAGAAAACAGTAAACTATAGATTGCATATAACTTGCTTTTGTTTAACCATGGCTATCTATCTCTGGATTTGCGAAGTGATACGGCTTACTGCAGGATGGTGGTATAGATACTGTTAGCATTGGAAAATCGAAATCCTATCTATGTTAAAATAGCGGAAAAGACCTATATGGTTATGACTGCCAAAAGCAGTCATAAAAAATCGTTATATTTAATCGATTGATACATTCGTTTGCTGTAATCCAATTGTTTTTATTGCACTGTCGTTTGCAATGACGGGCTTTTCGTGAGGAAGAGTGCTCCGTGGGCAAACTAACGATTCGGTATCCAAAAGCACAGAACAGGTCTCTTTTCAATCTCCTTCTTTGTAGGAATGCTTAGAAATATAGAAAAACCGGCCCAAAATCCGGCCGGTTCTGAGTGTTTATTATAGTGTTCCGCTTGTTTTAGTGCTTCTTGGATATCTGATCGTCCAGTGTATAGAAGTCTTCGGGCCAACTGAAGTCTCTGGGACAGATGGCGTTCACATCGTCAAAAACGTTTCCGGACCCCAGAACAGTCCCGTTGAAGACAGTACCGCCACAGCCGCAATCGGTACAGCTCCTGAGATAAAGATCGAAACCATGACGAATATTGTCCAAGAATCGGTTGTTTTCGAACTCTACGGTAGAGGTGCTTCTCAGAAGTATCCCATTGTCCATGTTTCTCATAATTAGATTGTCTCGAATTAGTCCGTTAGCCGTTCCTGTTATTGAAATACCTATCGTATTCTGATCGAAGGTTGAATTCAAAACTTTGAAGGTGATCTCATTTGAAAGATATAGGCCAGTGCCGTTTCGTACAAAAACCGAGTCGGCAACTTCAACTTTTCCAGTACCATAAGCGTAAAGCCCTGTCAAACGCTCACCGAGTTTCTCAGGATTGTACTCGCTTTCTAGAGCGGAGAAAGTACAATTGGTAACAGTTATATAAGTACCAGAAGAACCGCTAAAAGACACTCCGAATCTACCACCTTTGATAATGCAGTCATTGATTTCACCGGATGACCTCGAAAACTGGATTGCCGGTCCCAGAGTTTTCAATGTCAGTCCAGAGATCTTGACACCATTACCATTACGAACGTAAATAATAGCCGACGACTCATTACTCGCGCTAATAACAACTTCGTCTCTAGAAGATCCTACAATATGTATGCTTTTTGAAATACTTATATTCTCAGTATAATTGCCAGGAAGGACAAATACCGTATCACCGGTCTTTGCAGCGCTAACTGCTTGCTGTATGGTTTCGTAATCTCCTCCTAGTCCGGCATACAGTGTATTCCCAGAATCCACTACAGATGGTAAAGGAACGACGATTGAAAAATTCGCAAGTGCTGTTGCGCCTTTTGTATCAATAACTTGTACAGAAAACTTGTTCTCTCCATAATCGAGATCTTTTCCGATAACGTTGAGCTTATAACCTTCTACAGTTCCTTTTCCCGAACTTAGGATGAATGAAAGTGAATCACCATCTGGATCGCTTGCAATCTTTTTCAGGTCCAGAGTGAGTTCGCCTTCGCGTGATAATTCAAGATTATCAATTGAGATTATCGGACTACGGTTCTTGTCTTCTATGATAAGATTAAAAGCCGCCTCCGTTTCCTTGCCTTTGTCAGTCTTTGCAATTATAATTACCTTGCTTGTACCTGCATCTTCGAATGAAGCTGAATACAGGTAATTGTTTCCCTCTATTTTTCCTTTTCCCTCTTTCAGCTCGAAAGAAAGTTTTTCGTTAGTTGAGGCCTCGGCAAAATCCGTTAACAAAAGCCGTAGAACGGAGCCTTCTTCAATTCTTTGATCGGGAATCTTGAATTTTGGTGGTTTGGGTGAACTGCATGCACTAATGAACAACACTAAAAAGACAACGAATATAGGAAACGCATGCTTATTGCGCATTAAAATACCTCCAATCATGAATGAGAGATCGAACAATTATAACACGCAGTGTTGACTTGAAAGGCTCTATTTCAACTGGAAACAACTCTCGCTATCATGTGTTTTATGAAAGTATCTTAGTACATTCGTTTTTGTTAGAAGGGTATTGGAGCGGTCTCTTCTAAAATCATGAAAGACTTTGATATAATGAATTATCAACTATTTTAATCGGTTCAATCTTTGGACTAAATACCTACTGGGGGCTTAATTATATGCGAAATGGAAGAGGAGACTCAACACTTCGGATTCTGTTTAATGGAGTACTGGCAATAGTCATACTAACGCTTTTCTTGCCTGCATGTTTCAAACTTGGCGGAGAACCCTCGATTGATGCCAAATTCACTCTGACCCGCGAGATTTCGCTCATGGGAATCAGCGAATTTGCTTTCAGTGTCGATGTAAAGGGAGTAAAGGATGCGGCGGCTGTCGAGTTCGACAACGGTATGCCTTCCGTAACGCTTAGCGGAGGCAAGGCCGAATCAAGATTCTTCGCGAACACTGGGACAGGCGAAGTGACACTCTCAGTTAGAGACTCTAGGGGTGTGGAGCTTCTAAAGAAGACAGTTGCACTTGAAGAAACAAAGTCAACATTCGACATGGCAGCAGTGGAAGACAGGACGGGTATCTATGTACTCATAGACGACCTTATCTTCTACTCTCTCGAATGCCTCGAGAACATGACATTCGCAGAGAAGGTCGAGCTGCTAGTTGGAGTGCTCTCCGTAAATGATTCTTATGTGATCATAGATACACCGCCGTTCGGGGCATGGATCTGGGACTTTGAAACATATCCCGCAAATCCTAAGTACGACCTTACACAGGACACGCTGAACACACTCGGACTTCCGAACTACGCGCTTGCTATCTGTGAAGCTAGTCTCTTCAACGTACTTAATGGTAGGTTCCTTTACGAGCTCGTAGTTTCAATTGAAGGAAATGGTTCGGTAGTTGTTGCTCCTGAAGAGACTATATATGAAGAAGGAACGGAAGTCTCCCTTAGGGCGGAACCGGCTGAGGGCTGGTTGTTTGAACAGTGGACCGGCGGTGCCACCGGATCGGACACAGAGATCGTAATCACTATGGATAGCGATAAGTCAATTACGGTCAGTTTCAAGCTCGAGAGATATACGGTTACTTTCTTTGTAAGCGATTTCGAAGGAGCAGTAGAGGGAGCACTAGTTAGTTTTGCCGGAGAGGAAAGAGAGACTGATGCTCAAGGGAAGGTGGAATTCTACGAAATAATTCCAGGAAACAAGGATTACACGATAACCAAGTTGGGATACGAAGAACTAGCAGGAAACGTGATCGTAGATTCCGACAAAACCGTTGACATATTATTGGCTGAGAAAACCTATGAGTTGACGACTCTGGTTTCCGGAGATGGCTCGATCTCGAGGTCGATTGAAAAGGAAAGGTACAGCCATGGGGAGATTATCGAGTTGACGGCTATACCGGCCAGTGGATGGAACTTCAATGGTTGGACCGGAGATCTGGAAGGCTCTCTGAATCCAACGCAAATAACTATGGACAACGACAAGACTGTAACTGCACACTTTTTGGAACACGGGTATTCTGTTGAGGTATATGCCAGTCCAGAAGATGGAGGTGCTGTCTCCGGTGGTGGTGCCTATGGCTACGGTGAAGAGGCCGTGCTTATCGCTGAGTCAAGTGAATGCTATATGTTCTCCGGCTGGTACGAAAATGGCCAGCTTGTCAGTGAAGACCGGGAATACAGATTCACAGTCATTAATGATAGATTGATTGAGGCCAGATTCGTGGCATCTGTATTGTCTAAGGATTTTAAGTTCATTCTGGAGAGCGCATTTTTCGGTTGTAAGTATGAAGTTAGGCTTGAGCTAGACCCGGCGATCACAAAAGTGAGATTCATATATCCGGATATCGATCCCGCGATACAGACCCCGATTCCTGAAGAGGCAATTCCTGACGGAAATGGAGTTGTGGATCTTTCGTCCTTCTGGACTAACAGAGATGAACAGGCCGTGATTATCGTCTGTTATGTAGGGGATGAGATTGTCTCGCAATGCGAAGCGGTTCTTTCGAAGGAAAACCTCGCCGAATTTGAGATTGTATTCAGCGTCAGCAATGACTCTGTTCCGCTTCACGGAGCAAATGTGAGTTTCAATGGAGAATCTCAACAGACCGATTCGCAGGGTCTGGCCGTCTTTTCGGAAGTTCCGGTCGGGAACAGGGCATACACGGTAAGCAAGACCGGATACGAGAACTCTACCGGGAGTGTTAATGTAGATTCAGACAAGAGCGTGAATATCTCTCTACCAAAAAAGACTTACACGCTTTCGACTAACACGGTCGGGCAGGGTTCGGTCTCGAGAAATCCTGACAAATCGACTTACACTCACGGCGAGATAGTTCAGCTGACGGCAATTCCATCAACGGGCTGGAACTTCACCGGCTGGAGCGAAGACCTTAGTGGTAGTGTAAATCCGGCAAACATAACAATGGATTCAAATAAGACAGTAACGGCGACCTTCACAATAAAGAAGTACACGATTGCCGCATCGGCCAATCCTCCTGCCGGTGGAAGCGTGAGCGGCGGAGGAAACTACACTCACGGAGATACTGTAAACCTTGTGGCCACTCCAAGCGAAGGCTATGAATTCATAAACTGGACAGAGAATGGGGTGCAGGTGAGCGCGAATG
>NZ_DJGL01000031.1:0-2126 GCF_002432735.1 Mesotoga sp. UBA5847
TTCTTCGCCTTCTTGGCACACACGAACCCGCAACCCCCAACCCCGTTCTTATGCTTTCTCTTACAACTAACAACTTGGAACTTGCAACTGGTTTTCCCTTGCAACTCAGAACTTGTAACTTGGAACTGTACTACACACACACCCTAACGGCAGGAAGGCCGCAAAAGCCTTCCTGCCACTATAATCATGTATGTTTCGTTTTTACTCGACTACTATGTTTATCGCAAAGGTCTGTATTGGATGGACGCTTTCCCAGGGGCGCCTGAGGGAGAATATGACAACTGTCTCGCCGGGTTGCTGGGCTTCGAATACCCACTGGACACTATAGGGCGCTCCCACAAGTTGGGAATCGTCAAGGAACTTCCTTTCGAAGATCGAGCCCTCGTAGATCAGCGAAACGACGTTTGGATTGGTTATCTTTACGTCCCAGATATATCCGGTGGAGCCGTTCTCCTGGAGTTCCACGGTAGCTATCTCGCCTACGGAGAGGGTGTTCATGGAGGTTCGAAGACCCTTTACGTCAATATGAGAGGAATTCCAGAGCAGCGATGTCACGAGCATGTTCGGCACGAATTCTCTGATTGTTTCTTCGAAGCTTCCGTCGCGCTTCATTTCGTCGAGAGTCTTCTGGAAGCTCAGAATCATACCGAAGTTAGTTCCCTTCGAAGCTGCGATGTAGAAGTAGTTTGTTTGAAGCTCAATAAGGGCTTCCAGGTCGTCCATGCTGTAACCCGCGTTCTTGACGAGCTCGCCGACAGTGAGGTCGGTGAAGACTGCCAGATCTGTTTCGCCTTCGAAAAGCTGTACGACGGTGTCGAGAGGATCGAGAGAGCTCACGAGGTTCTCGAAGCCCATCTCCTTCAGGAGCTGTTCAGTCCACCAGTTCGTCGTAGTGCCTATGGCCGCGACAGTCTTTGCGGATTCGAGATCTGTAGCTGGGGCGTCGGTGTCTTTGCGGGCGTAAAGGTAAGCGGTGTTCTTTCCCACCGGTCCGATCCACTCGAAGTTATCCCTTCGTTGCTCGGTCTGGTCCATGCTGAAGAGGAAGACGTTCGGCAGATTCGAGGCCAGTTCATAGCCGATGGACCATGGGACTATAAGGATCTCTCCAGACATATCGTTTCTACGGAGGATCTCCTTTACCATTTCGGTTACGAAGCCCGTCGGTTCTCCATTTTCACCTTTGAAGGTAACGGGCGGGTACTCCTCGGTCAGGAAGGTGTAGATGCCGGGAACGGGCTGTCCGGGGAACCATTGGCCGTAGAGTTCGGAGAAGGAGCCGGATGCCTTGAGACCGTCGAGAGCCTTCTGGAATGCGCTCACGATTTCGGAGGGGACGTCCTTCGAGAAACCGAGGTATGTCATGTCAAGGTCGATCGCAACTGTTGGCACGAGAAGATTAGAGGCCTGTTCTTTCTGGAGTAGCTGTCGTAGAACTGCCGAGTTGAAGGGCGCGAGGTCGGTTTCCCCGACAAATAGGGCATCGAGCAATGACTCCTCGTCTTCAAAAATGATTAGGTTGTCGAATCCCTGCTCCTCTAAGAGTTTGTGGGAGTAGTATTCTCTAACCACGCCCACCGAGTTTGCGTTTCTGACGTCCTCCAGCGATTTGAATTCACTTGAGAGCTCTTCTCTTGTGTAGAGGTAAGTGTTCGTTATGACAACGGGGCCTACCCACTGATAAAGAGCTTTTCTCTGGGTCGTGAAGACAAGAGAGGGAATGCAGTATCTCCCTTCGCCCTGTAACATTTCGAGGGCTTCGTCGAATTTAACGGGCTTCATCACGACGTCGATGCCCGTTTCGCTTTCCAGCGATTCGATCAGATCGACGAGGAAGCCCTCCAGATGGCCTTCATCCAGGTAACTGAAGGGATCGTAATCGGGATTTACAAGGAAGGTAATGGGCTGGGCCAGGCCCACAGCCGATAGAAAAAGAACAAGGATAATGGAAATCTTGGAAATAGAAGATTTCACTTTTCTGCACCTCCAATTGAGTGTGTTATGATTCCTATTCTAGACGAAATCTCACGTTTCACAAGCAACAATTATTACTGGCGAAGCTTATTGGCAAGTGGTCGTCTCACTCGGACAGCTTTTGGAAGCAGATTCTTTTCAGGATGTTCGTC
>NZ_DJGL01000031.1:2182-4219 GCF_002432735.1 Mesotoga sp. UBA5847
GTGATATAATATATATGCAATAAACATATATAATGAAAAAAGGAGATGTTTAGATTGCCTTGGGTAAGAGAAGATATGTGCACCGGATGCGGACTGTGTATCAAAGCCTGTCCGGTGGAAGGAGCAATCGTAATGAAGGCGGGCAAGGCGTACATAAACAACGCGCTTTGCACCAGATGCGGGGATTGTTTCAGTGCCTGTCCGGTGAATGCAATAAGGTCAAACTCTGAAAATCCCTCTCTTAGAGCCGGTGGAGGAGGATACGGCATCGGCCGTGGAACCGGTCCTGGACAGGGAAGTGGACTGGGACGAGGTATGGGCGGAGGCAGACGCGGAGGAGGACAGGGAAAGGGCATGGGAGGACAGGGAGGAAGATAGCCAAACAATATCGTTAGGGATGTGATTCGTTTGAGTCATATATACGGAGTGGTGCCTTCAAGAAGACTTGGCAGATCGCTTGGGGTCTGTACGATACCGTTCAAGACGTGCAATTACTCGTGTATTTACTGCCAGCTAGGAAGAACAACGAATATGACCAATACCAGGCAGACCTTCTATCCGCCTGAGGAGATTCTATCCGAGGCAAGAAGGTTTATAGAGGCTCACGGTGAAGAGTCGTTCGACGTTGTGACGGTTGTCGGAGAAGGTGAACCGACTCTGTACAAGCCATTGGATTCCATAGTGAATGGACTAAGAGAACTGACAGATAAGCCGCTTGTGCTAATCACAAATGGCTCTCTTCTATATGAGAAAACATTGAGAGAAGAGATAATGAATTTCGACATTGTGATGCCGACCTTCGATGCCATTGACGGGGAGAGCTTTCGGAGAATAAACAGACCTTATGGAAAGCTCAGATATGAGAGGGTCTATAATGGTTTGCTAGAGTTTTCGAAGGAATTCAAGGGTGAAATCTGGCTGGAAGTAATGCTCGTAAAGGATTACAACGACAGTGACAAATTTCTTGGAGAACTGAAGAATAGGATCGAACTGCTGGCCCCGGCAAGAGTGTACATAAATGTTCCTGCCAGGCCACCGGCAGAAGAAAATGTAGAAATACCTGAAGAAGAGACGCTTAGATATGCCCGCGCCCTTCTGAAGGCGGAGAGTATCGAGAACCTCCCGGTCAGCAGCTTCACTACCTCTGAGAAAAAAGCGCTGGATGCAGTGATCGAGATCATCAAGCGCCATCCGATGTCGGAGAAAGACATAAAGAGTTTTGTGGAGGCGGAGTTCAATGAGGAATCGGTCGGAGATCTTCTGAAGAGACTTAGCAAGAATCCGAACGTCGAGAAGAACTCCTATCGCGGGAAGGATTTTTACAGATACATCCTTGCAGGAAGACGATCAGGAGGATGAGAGATGGGAAAGTTAATCGCAATCGGGACCAACGACGGCTTCAAATTGAACGACGACCACTTCGGGCAGTCAAGGTACTACGACATTTATGAGCTTGACGAAGGCAAATGCGCCGTCAAGCTGGAAGCAAGGCCTAATCCTTATTTCGAGAATCATAAGCATGCGGAACTCGACGAGATCCTCCAGGTTATCGGTGACTGCCCTGTATGGATCGGGGCAGCAATGGGACAGGGATCGCTGAAAAAGCTCGCCGAGATGGACTACGAGCCGGTGATTCTAGAGCCGATGACAATTGAAGAGGCATTGAAGGCCTATCTCAAAGAATAACGTTGGTGGCTTCGTCACAGCCAGTCGAGCTTTTAAACGGAGACGGCTCTAAACAGCGTACAGCGGGGTCACCGTTTTTAAGCGTGCAGCGGATCTAGGAACGAAGAACAGATCATCGGTCCGGAACGAATAACAGGTTTCCTCGGCCAACGGCGAACCAGTCCTTTTGCTCTGTCCAATCCCCAACCCGCTATCCGCAAGCTCGGCGATTTTTTCTCCCTCCTGGCGAAGCCAGCCATGCATCCCCGGATGGTTTTCCTGAAATTATTCTAGTCGTGATTGTGCCCTTGTTTGTTTATAAGCTCTTACCAACCACCAACCACGGCTCTTAGCCCAGGGGGATTTCACCCC
>NZ_DJGL01000092.1:0-5965 GCF_002432735.1 Mesotoga sp. UBA5847
ACGTTTCGGCCAATCCTGCGGCTGGCGGAACTGCTGCCGGTGGAGGGATCTACACCCATGGAGATACTGTCAATCTTTCAGCTACCCCCAAAGAGGGATACAGGTTCGTCAACTGGACAGAGAATGGAGCGCAGGTAAGTACTAACGCCAGTTATTCATTTACGGCTACAAAGAACAGAACGCTAGTTGCGAACTTCACGACTATAAGTAAAGGAACGATCCAGATAAACAACACCACGATGGATGGTTTTGAGTATATAGACATATACGCCGAAGGTTTCGAATTCGGTGTTGCGGCGATCGAATACGTTTTGAGTTTTGATCCAGCAAAGCTGAATGTAATAGCCATGTCTAACGATGCCGGTCTTGGATGGTCGCTTGCGAACATGATAAGAAACACCGGTGGAATAATCCATTTCATCGCAGGAGGTCAACCCGTGAACCTCGCGGCAAGGACTAAGATAGCAACTATTGCAGTACTTGAGATCTCATCTGGAAGTACAACCATCGGTTTTACTGGCTATGTATATAATGATTCTCCAGTCGAAACTGCGGTAGCCGATGACAGCCAGCCGCCTCAGGTATTCAAGAGTCCGAATATTACTCTGATTCCAGGCACGATAACCATAAACTGAATGGGGTGATCTGATTGAGAAAATTAGCCTATATCACCGTTATGTTGATCTTGCTGATTGCACTTACGGCCTGTCCACCGATAAACAAGAAGCCCAGTGCTTCAGATGTAAGGATCACAGGAGATACCGTTAGCGGGCAGAAAGTAAAGGGAGAATACACTTTTCTGGATCCCGAACAAGAGCCTGAAGGAGCATCCGAGTACAAATGGTATCGTTCAGACAAAGCCGACGGCACTGGTCTTGAGTCGATTCCCTTAGCCACTAAACGTGAGTATTTGCTCACTTCGCAAGACGCTGGTAAATTCATGTATTTCGAAGTCATACCGGTAGATATAAAGGGAAAGGCTGGGGACCCAGTGAAGAGCGCGGCTTCCACCATAGTTGTTGCAGGGCCCTCCTTCGAAATAATCGATACCACTTTAAACAGGAACAGTCTTGGAAGCTTTGTTGTTAAAGCCAATAACTTAGGTGAGATAAACGCCTTTGAAGTTGTATTTGAGTTCGATACGGAGTATCTTACATGTCCCGGTATAGTCCAGTCCCTTGTCGGGGGACTTATAATAATCAAGCAGCCTTCCGAAAGTGTTATTCACGTGGCCGTGGCCGGACTGAAAGATCTCGATGTTCAGAATACGGAGCTGCTGAGAGTATTTGTCAATGTACTTGACAAAGCCGGCAATACGGAGATACTCTTCTCCGAATATGTTAGCGAAGGAAATGTTAAATTCAGTACCGGTGTGATTCCCGAGATTAGTGGACTCGATCTGTCTGATACCGGGATAATCACAATCCAGTAGGGGGGTCTGAGATGAAAATAATGACATACATCGTGTTTATATCTATTGTTGTCACAATGCTTATGGCTTCATGTGTCGGACACTTTCCGAGGTTCGATCAAAGCGGCCGGTATATACTCCAGAGACTTCCAGACGGAGCCGAGCTTTATGTAAGAGAAGGAATAGATGCAATAGAGATAACTCTGGTTGGGGAAGGTCTCAAAATTGAAGATCTATCTCCTCTTCAGGGAGTCTTGATAATAACACGCAGCAACCATTCGGATCTGACCGTAGCCATTTCCGGCTTCAGGAATGTTGATTTCTCCAGGCCAGTACTTCTGATCTCTTCGGAACACGCGGCCGGCATAGCTATCTCGAAGTGTGACACAATCGTTTTGAATCGTATCTCCAATTCTTATTGGAAGCAGAATAGCGTGGATCCAGAACTAATAGGCGATTATAACGGAGACGGCTACATCACACTGTCCGATTTTGCTTCGTTCGCTCCCGCGTATGGCTTCTCGGAAGGTTCGCAAGAGTACGATGAGAAATTCGATGTTGGTGCATCTGAGAAACAATACTCGGGAATCTGGCAGAAAATCTTTTCAGTTCCCGGAGCTCCTGACGGCTCGATAACCCTTGCGGATTTTGCGGTCTTTGCCAACAACTACGGCTTCGCAAATCCTTATCTCGGGACCTGGAATTTCACGGGAACCATAGACTACGAAAGCTCAACATATGGATATGTGAAGGCGACCGGAACCGGTACGCTGGGTATTAGCCAGCAGAACTGGGAGATGTCCGGTCCGGTAGAGATAACGGCCAGCTCAACCTACACCGACGAACACGGGAACGTTAAATCCGAGGAATTCAGTATTGAGATTGATTCGGTGGATATCGAGTTTACCTCCACTGAGATGACAATCACCGGGACTATGGCAAATCCTGTAAATGGTGCTAAGTACGATATACTGATGAAAGGCAAACTCCGCGTAGAAGGCGGCGCTATCTTCGCTGAATCATCTGGTACAGGTGAAGGCTACGGCATATTCCTTCTCAAACCGGTAAGAAAGATAGGCGAATGGACGGCCCACAAATAAAACGAAAAACAGGAGGGGGAAGATGAAGACTCGAATCATAGTTCTTTTCATTGTTCTCTTGGCACTAACACTCGGAGGATGCTTCTGGAATAGACACTTCGACCCGAAAAACGCTCCTGCCGTTTTTGGTACCTGGCAACTTGAAGGCAAAGTGAAACATGACAACACCACAATCAAGGGTACCGGCACAATGAAGATCACTTATCAGGACGGAAACACCATAAAAGGCTGGGGAAGCACGATGCCTCCTGGACTTGATGAACTGATAAAAGTCGATGTCGAAGGCACAGTAACAGACAAACCCGATAATTTTCTCACCGTCACCATGCAGGTACGATATCCGCCCGTGTTTGGGGAGATGAGAGATGTTATACTAAACGGTACGGTCACAGTCACGGCAACCGGCACTCTTATCAACGACGGAAAAATCTACCTCGATAGCCTTGCAAGAGAAATTGGCGAATGGACCGGGACTTTGAAGAAATAGCGGCTCTCCTCTAGAATAACAGGACAATTTCTCCTTTCTTTCACACGATAATTCTTGAAGAACACATAGTGTTTCCATGTTATTGTGGAAAAGAATACCTTTATACTGAAGTCCCCAAACTGAACAAGCAAGAAATACCTATCTGAAATGATTTCAGAGAAATGAAGTGGTTATTTCTGTCTACGTTTTCTGAGTTGTTTCAATCCGACGAGTTCAAGCGCTTTCCTCTGTACCTCGTTAGGAGTTGTCATTATCGTGAATGAAGGCATCTCCGGTATTGCAGGTAAGATAGCATCGTTACAGACAATCGTACTCATTTCAAATAGAAGAGTCTGAAAGCTGTGTGCCGGTGTCCCGTCACTCAGCTTCTTCTTTCTCTTCTTCTCAAGAGCCCTCCTCCCTTGAGGGAGGACTTAAAATCAGGATCATCAAGAGCCAATCACAGCACATATTGTCAAGGGAGAAGAAGCACAATATGATTTCTATTTAGGGCTAACTTATGGGAAATGATGAGCTCCCTCGAGGGAGGAATTAAGATCAGGAACATCAGGAAAAAACCAAAGCATTCGCACAAGCACCAGTATATGTTTGGCATTTGATTCCCAGACTTGTGGGTGATGATGAGGTTTCTCTTGCATGAGATATGGCAAGGACGTACTGTCAAAATAAAGCTTGTGAAGAACAGGGAGCCAGACGGCATCATAAATGACTAATCGTGTTTTCCATCGGGCATGTTTCATCGGTACTAATCTAAGTTCTGGGGGGCCTCGCTGCCTAAATCAAATTGAATGTCTTAAGCGTAATGTTAAGCATTATTACAAAAAAGACTACAAACAAAGCTCCCATGAGCAGCTTGATCTTTGCTGCTGCCTGAGTGGAAGTCATAAACTCCTGTATCTTCTTTGTTGATGAGCTGAAATAAGCAATGAGAGTAATCGCGATTATTGGAACAGTGAAACCGAGATTATATACTATCAGGAAGCCCAGTGCCCGAGCTGACATTCCGGCGCTGCTTATGACATACACTATCGTCGGGAGATATATCTGGCCCGTGCA
Organism: Mesotoga sp. UBA5847; assembly: GCF_002432735.1. NCBI lineage: Bacteria > Thermotogati > Thermotogota > Thermotogae > Kosmotogales > Kosmotogaceae > Mesotoga > Mesotoga sp. UBA5847. The sequence continues at coordinate 4,055 of NZ_DJGL01000092.1, forward strand.
CATGAACTCCACAAATGAAACCAGTATTCCGGTTATTAGCGATGCGATCCAGATCGTCTTGACCTTCGCGTTCTTTCGGATTATCTCGTGAGTCTTGCGCTTCAGGCCTTTAGAGAGTTCAAGCACAGCCTTCTTACCTTTGTACCGCATTCTGTAGAAGTCAACGACGGAGAGTATTGCCAGAACTGCGGTGAAGACCGTCATCGCCGGATAGAATACAATCTGAAAGAGACGGGAAACGCTGTCGATGTACCCTGCGGCGCCGAGAAGACCCGTCCCCATAGCCAGATAAGCGGCAAAGATTCCAATAGCGAAGAACAGGCCGGCCACAAGTATCTCGTTTCTACCCCTTCCAACATAATAAAGGTACGAAACCAGAAATATAAGGACGGCAAAGGCACATGGGTTTATCCCGTCGATAAGACCGGCTCCTAGAACGACGAATAGACTGAACTGGCTGTATCTTTCCGTCAACACTTGACTCACGTCTTCCTCGAGTTCATCTATCTCCCGTTGCTTTTTCTCCCGTTCTTCCGAGGAGTAATTCAACATGCTATCAAGAACTGCCGTCGGATCGAGGTTTGATGGGGTGAAGGCGTCTTTGCCTATAAAAATAAGCGGGACTAGATCTGCCTCGCTGTCATTGACGTTGTAAACCCTCGTGTATTTCAGCTTGAGCTCCTGATTCTTCGATTCGGTAAGTAAATACTTGTTCAGAATCACTTCTTCTTCCACTTCATATTTGAGACTGTCTATCATCATCTCGGCCTCGAAGCACTCCTGACATGTGGGAACTCCGAAAAAATCAATAATCACCGAAGCGGTTGCCGAAAGACAAATAAGGCTAAAGAAAACAAGAAGTAGAGTACGTTTCATACATTCACCCCGTTAACCACACAAAGTTTGTCGCTTTTGGATTTCTAAGATTATACCACCCGGGTAATAAAGCTTGCTTTACTCACAAGAAATCGAAAGAGATTTCCTTATCATTAGCGAGGAAAAAAAGGTGTATGCCAACTCATTTGGTATTTGGCAGTCCATGGTTTATAATATTTCTCAAGATCCTTGCTGCATCAATTTGATAAGGAATCTCTGTTGGTTTTTTGAGAGAGGCTATTTATTTGACATGGATTCTGTAAACGTGATAAAATCAGAGTGGCGCTTTTGTGGGTTTGTGGTTCATAGTCCGGAATGCTCTAACGATGTTATTGATGTTGTTCTAGAAATATAAACTGTTACAAGCAAACGCTTCTTAGGGGGTGTTCAAGGTGGCAAAGCGGTCTCGTGTTCTGTTGATTCTTGTTCTGTTTGTTGGTCTTGCTTTTCTCCTGACCGGGTGTCTAAAGAAGATTGATCTCAATCTTACTATAGCTATCCAGGGTCTTGGAGAGACCGATCCTGCCGTTGGTATGCACACTTACAAGTATGGAGCCAGTGTGACACTTACAGCGACACCGGCAGAAAACTATGATTTCAAGGAATGGGAAATTGGGGGTCTGGGAAGCTTTAGCGAAAACGTTAAAGAAATCGTGTTGAAAGATTCCATATCGGCAACAGCAGTTTTTGTAAAGAAATCTTTCGATATAAAAGCTTCGGTTGACCCCGAAAATGGTGGCACGGTAACAGGTGCCCGCTCTTATGTTTTTGGCGACACAGCTTCACTAACAGCTGTGGCTGCTGAGGGATTCAAGTTCGTTGAGTGGACTGAGAACGGGTTACCCATCAGTTCAGACAATCCGCTCGAGTTTGTTGTAAGTGCTAACAGAGCGTTTGTTGCGCATTTTGACAACGAGTACATGGTCACTGTGGATGTCATCCCTGAAGAAGGCGGAATGGCTTCCGGTGGCGGTAAGTACGTATTCGGATCTGAAATAACGGTAGTAGCCACTCCGGCAGAATGCTACGACTTCG
>NZ_DJGL01000006.1:0-3714 GCF_002432735.1 Mesotoga sp. UBA5847
CCACGCTTGTTCGCGGCATCGATCTTCCCAAAAATGGAGTCCCATTTTTCTCCATCGGAATGTAAATAATGGAGTCTGTTTTCCCTATTTTTGTGAGGGTCATCCCGTGATGCTTCTGCACGGGATCTAATCTCGACTGTCTTGAGCTGCCCGAAGGGGGATCAGAGGTAAGAGGGATGAGGACAGAGGTAAGAAGATCAAGATCTTTGCGCTCTTCCAACCTCTAGCCTGTCGCTTCTAACCTCTGCTCTTCTCGTCGCGCCAGTTCCGCTTCGCTCACGAGAAAGCGAGAGCGAAAATGTGGACTGACGGGCTCCTTATGTCCCTATTTTCTATATTTCTACTGGATACTAATTCAGTAGATCTTAATCAGATTTTCTGATTGCAGTACTTCTCAAAGAAGATAGGCGGGAGAACTCATTTTGAGGGAAGGGTCGAAATCTAGTCTGTTGAAGATTTTACCTTACTGCGGCTGAAACTTTCGGGCAGCAGAAAAAACAAAAGCCCTCCGAAGAGGGCTAAGACAGAAATTGTTTAGTATACGTCGAACGAAATTCTATAGTAAATTGCGGTACCAGAATAATCTGTGGAAATTTCGGTTCCTTCTACCTCAAAAGGAGACGTATGTCCCACTAGGTCGGCAGTAACAAAGGAATCCGTTTCAGTAGCCTGCGGAAGTACATCATCTACCAACTCAATTTCAGCCTCGCCAACGAATGCAACCACCGCCGTGTAAGAACCACTTGCTCCACCGTAGTATACAGCGTACTCCTTGGTATTTATGTCCCTTCCGAGGTCCTCTAGTTTAATTGGCTTATTATTTGAAGCGTTCCTTATTTTGCCTGCATTCTCCTCGCCAGTGCGGAATACTCCATTAACATAAGCAGCATTCTCGATTGCGCTAGCCAGTGTCTTCAAGTTTTGGGCGACCTGCGTTGCCTTCGATTTCCTGATTGCATTCAACGCAACTGGTGTGATTGTAGCGATTAGTGCAGCGATAACTGCGAGAACAATAAGTAGTTCAACCAGAGAAAATCCTCTTTTTCTGTTTTTCATTATACCCCTCCTATAATTTAGTGGTTTGTGGTCTGTTGTGACAACTACGTACTGCAAGGGCGTGCCAAAATTACGTGAAAACTGACTATCTTTTTGATAGTGATTCTCCGAAACCAACGTCTGGTAGATCCTTCAGCTGTTTTCAACGACATTTCTTGAACAGTCTTCTAGTTAGGCATGGCTTTAAGAGACAAGACTTCTCTTTATTAGTAACAATTGTGAGACTGATATACAGTCTGAAATAGAGGAATTGTTTCGACATACGAATTAATTCTCTCCAATAAATATGATTCTTCTTAAACATCGGACTCTGGAATTAAAGGGAAAAGACTGAAGTGAGTTTCCTAATTGAAGAAAAAGTCGTGAAATGGATTTCATCTCGCTTTGCAGATAGAATTCAGTGTTTTCCAGTAGGCTCATGGCAATTCTTTTCTCCGCAAATGGCTGCTTCGTATTTGTTGAGATTCCAATATTTACCGCAGGGCTAACGGTCGTGCGCACCTTTGTATGACAAATAAGGTTCTTCACATGGACTTGTAGCAAAGTTCATCATCGAAGAATCACCCCAAGAACATGATCATATCAATGTTTTTGGAAGTCGCTCGCTTTCTCGAACTATGCTTGCCGAAGCTCTTGATCTTAAATCCCCGCTTGAGCGCTCAAACTGGATCTCATCTCATTCGTCTCTTGCTTTCTCGTCATCTCGTGGTTTTAACCAAGAACCTGGACACGCAGTGTCAACGATGAACCGCTCTTTCCAAGGACGGGTCCACGCTCCTAGACGAAGGACCAAGGACGTCTTTTTGCTCTTCTGAGGAACCTGGACGCGAAGCGTCGGAACGAGGAACTGCTCTTCTCCCGCTCTTCCCAAGGATGGCTCTTCGCTCTCCAACTAAATCAGTGCAATTCATGATACAATTTTCATTAACATCTGCATATACGTAATGTTGCAGGTGTTCGTTGAAAGTGTTGTTGAAGAGGTGAGATTATTGAACTCAACAAGGCACCAACTGCCTCAGAAGAAGATTATTAGAATAGATGAACTCAAAGATATGGGATATAGCTTCTATGGAATCAAGAAGCTTATCGAGGAGAATGTCCTCAAGAAACTGACGCGCAAAAGCTATGAAAATCTAATCTACGAGGGTGATGAATCGGACTTTTACTATGTTAATGCTTATGTGCCAAGGGGTGTGATCTGCCTGATTAGCTCGGCAATCTACTGGCAGCTTACCACAGAGCGTTCCACAGCAATAGACGTGGCGATTCCGAGGAGCGACAGGATTTATACGATGCCAGAGTGGCCTCGGATTCAACTTTACTATTACAACGAAATGCGATACAAAACCGGAATCGTGACTATTGACGAAGACTCGAATGAGTTCTCCATTTATGACTCGGAAAAGACCGTAATCGACATTCTGCATTATCGGGAAAGACTCGGCATTGAAGTCGCAAAGGAAGTGCTTGTCAACTATCTCGCAAAAAAGGATCGAAACCTGAACAAACTATACAGATATGCGAAGGAACTCGGCAATTCAAAGATACTGAGAACCTATCTGGAGGTACTGCTATGAACAAGGCAGCATCTGTGAAAGCCCGGCTGAGAAATCTGGCCGAGAAGCAAGGCCGGAGTTATCAGGATCTACTGCAAATCTATGCGCTTGAACGGGCCATCTACAGATTATCCCTGTCTCCACACAAAGACAAATTTACATTGAAAGGTGGGATCTTTCTTTATGCGCTATTTGAAGGGCGGTTTCCGCGCTCAACAACCGACATAGATCTGCTGGGGCAAAGGATCAGCAACGAAAAGGAATCTCTCGAGAAGGCTTTTTATGATATCTTCTCGATAAATACCGACGATGGGATACGTTTTGATCTGGAAAGTATGAACCTACGTACCATTGCAGATGCAAAAAAATACCCCGGTACTCGGGTAAGCATTACGGCCTACATGGAGCGAACAAGACTATCCGTAACCGTCGATGTCGGATTTGGTGATTGCATAACACCCGAGAGGGTTCAGATGGAATTCCCGGTTCTGCTGAATGATCCGCAGCCGGTTGTCTTTGCATACTCAAAAGAATCGGTTATCGCGGAAAAACTGGAAGCGATGGCTTCTCTGGGTTTCCTGACAAGCCGATACAAAGACTTCTACGACATCTTTTTGCTGTCCAGGTTCTTTCCTTTCACTGGTACAACACTGCAGGCCGCAATTAGGGAAACATTCAGAAATCGGGGCACACATATAAGAGACATCGTCGCATTCGAGAACCAATTCACTTCCGATTCACTCCATCAGCGAAGATGGACAGCCTTCGCTAAAAAGAAAAACACCACGTTTGATGCATCTCTTGAGGAAGTTATAGGTCAAATCAAGAACTTCCTTGTACCTGTACTTGAAGCTCTGCAAAGAGACGAGATCTTCGCCTCGCAATGGGAGCCCGATGACTTAAGCTGGAAATGACCACTGTATTTGTAGAGTTTGTAAGAGCCGGGAAAGAACATCGAGAGTTCGCTTCGCTCATGAGAAGGCGGGAAAAAATCCCTCACTGCTGAAATAAGACGCAATGCCGCCTTCGGCGGGACGCAAGGCTGGCTTCGCCAGGGCGCAATGCCCGGAGAAGCATCCGGGGACGCAAGGCTGCCTTCGGC
>NZ_DJGL01000009.1:0-13200 GCF_002432735.1 Mesotoga sp. UBA5847
TTGCGTCTTATTCCGCTCTTTCTCATTCTCTCTTGTCGGAGAACGGAAATCCATTCAACGGCCAAGTGATCTCGCTTGGCACACCTCAACCTGCAATCCCCAACCCCGGTCACGTCAACGACGGCATCGGTACGGTCGAAGTCTCAATGATTGGCAGCTTGTCAACCAAGAGTGTCTGTTGTATTCTTCTTCCATGGGACTTTACGCTCAATATTTGAGGTTAATTTATGATCCGGGGCAACAAGAAGTCTATTAAGGCCAAGTCGACATTCTTCCTAGTTATTACGGGTCTTCTCTGGAGTACGGGAGGTCTGTTGATCAAAAATGTAGACTCAAATCCACTTGCGATTTCCGGAATGAGAAGTATTATTGCCTCCTTAGTAATACTTGTTGCTCTCGGAAAACCAAAGTTCACCTGGTCTTTTTCGCAGATAGCCTCGGCTCTAGCCTACACAATCACAGTGATCCTGTTCGTTTCAGCGAATAAAATGACGACAGCTGCAAACGCGATTTTGCTGCAGTCGACTGCTCCCATATATGTTGCGCTTTTAAGCGCCTGGATTTTGAAGGAAAGGGTCAGGCTTCTTGATTGGATTACCATTGTGACTGCCTTCGGAGGCATGGCGCTCTTTTTCTTTGAAAACCTCGATAGCAGAGGTATGGTTGGAAACATTATGGCAGTAGCTAGCGGAGTTACTTTCGCTCTGTTCAACGTATTTATGAGACTCCAAAAGGATGGGTCTCCGATAGAGTCTGTGCTGCTAGGAAATATCCTTACTGCCGTTGTTGGGATTCCCTTTCTTATCGGTTCTCTTCCGAGTCTTTCAGGCTGGGTAAACCTTATTATACTGGGTGTTGCACAGCTTGGTTTGTCATATGTTTTCTATTCAGAAGCGATTAAGCATTCTACTGCACTGGAAGCAGTCCTGATACTCATGATAGAACCGATTCTCAGCCCACTATGGGTCTTTCTCTTTATGGGAGAGGTCCCGGGAAAACTACCAATGATTGGAGGAGCCATAGTAATTGGAGCTATAACTATCAGATTCATTGTGAGGGGGCTTTCCGGAAAACCGATAGCGCTGAAATATGCTGCCGCCAGAAGCCTTTTCAGGCGTCATAGACTATAGATTCTTAAGCGAGTTTCTAATTACACGTACCTCACTACTCATAATGTTGTAAAATAGTAAGAATACCTAACAAGAATGGAGGTGCATCATGTATTCAGATGAAGCATACTCCGCGGTTATCACTAAGATATTGTCTGGCGGAGCGGATTTTGCAGAAATCTTCCTGGAAGATAGATACACGGGAAGTATAAGCATGGTTCAAGGTGAGGTGGAAGGAAGCGTTTCGGGGAAATTGTTTGGAGCAGGATTGAGAGCCTTTAAGGGGACAAGAAGTATCTATGCTTACACAAACGACCTTTCACTTGATGGTCTTATGAAAGTTGCGGATAGGCTTAAGGCGGTCATTGATCAAGAAAGAGATGTCGATACCGTAATTGATTTCAGAGAGAGAGAGTACGTTGATCTTTGTCCGGTTCTTCATGCACCCGAAAGCGTTCCGAAAAAGGAAAAAGTTGGTGTTATGAAGCTTGCTCATGAGGGAGCTTCGACTTTCTCAAGCACAATATCTCAAGTTGTCGTGAATTACATCGAGTATGATCAAAATGTCTGGATCTATAACTCCGAAGGAGTTAAAGCGCAGGATCACCGTTCAAGGACAAGATTGGCGATATCCGCTGTTGCTACCAAGAACGGCAATATGGAGACGGGTTTCTATGGTCCGGGAGGTGCAATGGGGTTTGAGTTCTTCAATATCAAGGACCCGAGGGCCGCTGGTGAAAGAGCTGCTCGAATCGCCGACAGGATGGTTAAGGCTGAGTATGCGCCTGCGGGAAAGATGCCTGTCATAATCTCCAATGAATTTGGCGGGGTTATCTTCCATGAGGCATGTGGTCATGCCCTGGAAGCAACCGGAGTAGCAAAAGGGGCGTCGGTCTTTGCAGGGAAACTGGGACAGAAGATAGCAAATGAATGTGTCTCTGCCGTAGACGACCCGACGATACCTAATGCTTGGGGATCGGCAAATGTAGATGACGAAGGGACACCGACAAGAAGGAATCTTCTAATAGACAAGGGAATCCTCAAAAACTACATGATTGACCGCCTCGGAGCGATAAAGATGAGAATGGAGCCCACTGGAAGTGCCAGGAGGCAGGATTACACATACGCTCCGACATCTCGAATGAGCAACACCTTCCTCCTTCCGGGAGAGTACTATCCGGAGGAAATAATCGCAGCAACAGACTACGGTCTGTACGCAAAATCCCTTGGAGGCGGTTCCGTGATGCCATCCACGGGTGAATTCAACTTTGCAGTTATGGAAGGTTACATGATAGAGAACGGCAGGATAACCAGGCCGGTACGCGGTGCGACTCTAATTGGGAAGGGCGATGAGGTTCTCACGAAGATAGACATGGTCGGTAATGATCTGGCGAGAGGTCAGGGAATGTGCGGATCTATCTCTGGCTCGATTCCCGCCGATGTAGGTCAGCCCACTGTGAAAGTGTCTGAATTGATAGTTGGGGGGCGAAACTGATGGATATCAAGACTTTCGCTGACAAAGCCTTCGAAATCTCCAGAAAGAGAGGGTTCGAGGAATCCGAAATATATTACTCAAGCGGTGGAGAATTCCAGTTGAGCTCTCTGAACGGCGAAATAGATTCGTATAAGGATGCCAGTTCGACAGAAGTGTACTTCAGAGGACTTAAGAGCGGAAAGATCGGAGCTGCTTTTTCCGAGGTTCTTAGCGAAGAAGCTGCAGAACTGCTGGTCGATGAGGCTTTTCAGAACTATTCTGTAGCAAGTGGAGAAGATGTATATGTGTTTCACGATGGATCGGGCGATTATGCGCAATTCGATGGTTATTCAGGAGACTTTCAGAAGAAATCAGTCAAGGAAAAGATCGATACGGTGATAGCGTTGGAGAAATCGGCGCTGGACTACGACAAGAGAATCGTTATGATTCCAACTTGCAGAACTGCAGACAGCTGGTCGGAACTTGTTATCGTCAACACCCTAGGTCTTAACAAAACGTATAAGAGCGATTATGGATTTGCTGTCGTTGTGAGCCTTGCGGAAGATGAGAAATCGAAGAAGACGGGCTTTTCCTTTTCACTTGTTAGAAGACCTGAGGAGCTTGATGTCGAGAGAATCGGTCACGAGGCCTCCAGGAGAGCGGTGGAACAGCTGGGTGCTGGAAAAGTCAAGAGCGGAAGGTACAGAGTAATCTTCAGGAACGACGTATTTGGACAGTTATTTGGGACCTTCATGTCTATGTATTCAGCAGATAACGTTCAGAGAGGGCTTTCGGTTTTGAAGGGAAAAGAGGGAACAGTAATTGGATCAAGCAGGCTGACTGTCTATGACGATCCTTTACTGCCCGAAAGTCCCTATAGCAAGCCTTTTGATGACGAAGGCTTTCCGACTTCCAAGAAAGCGATCGTGGAGAATGGAAAACTTATGACCTTCTTATATGATCTGAGAACTGCGAAAAAGGATGGGAAGAAGTCAACAGGCAATTCAGTGAGAGGAACTCACAGAGCAAAGCCTTCCATTGCTCCCGTCAATACTGTTATTGAGAGAGGAGAGAAGAGTTTTGACGAACTTCTCGAGACTATGGGAGAAGGGATATTTGTGACCGACTTAACGGGTCTGCATTCAGGAACAAATCAGGTCTCAGGAGAGTTTTCTCTTGGTGCCAGCGGGTTCTATGTCAGAAACGGTAAGATCAGTAATCCAATTGAGCAGTTCACAATATCCTCAAACATATTGAAGGTCTATAATGGAATTGCTGAAGTTGGGTGCGATCCAATCTCCTCCATTTATCGTGTTACTTCTCCTTCAGTGCTGGTGGACGAAATCGATGTTGCATCTGAGTGATAAGGGAGGTGTGTTATTTGCCTTTATACAGGTTTGTCTGTGAAGATTGCGGTAATGAAGAGAGCCTTCTTCTGAAGATTGACTCTCAGGTGCCCCCTTGCGAGAAATGTGGGGGCAGCCTCTCCAAGCAGATAACCAACATCTCAAGCTTTGGCTGTTCTTCAGGTTCCGAAAGCTGCGGATCCTGCTCTGGTGGAAGCTGCTCTACTTGTGGCAATTGAACTCTTTATGAACACAAGCCCGGGGATCCCCGGGCTTTTTTGTTCTCCGGTTTCCAGTTGTGTTTACCTTTAAAGCTCTTTTCAGTTATTCGTTTTTGTCGCTTCCGTTCTGCATTCAAAATCTCTGGCCGATCGCTTCGATTCATATATTTCGGGTCGTTCTGACCCGGAAAGACAACCGAAGAAATTGTCTAGCCTTTGGCCTGCAAGCAGTGTGACCAAGCGTTTACGAGACACCCAAGCATTCTAGGCATCTTCTCACCGATTCAGCTGTCGAGTTCCTTCTTAGATATCGACAATGTTCGAGGCTAGACTTCACTAGTAGAGCTCAAGATACTTGCTGGTTTCCCAGTCTGTTACCGAAGCACAAAACTCGCTCCATTCGCTTTCTTTAGATCTCATGAAAGTATCAAAGACATGCTTGCCTAGAGTGTCTCTAACAAATTCGCTGTTTTTTGTGAACTCAAGAGATTGCCAGAGAGTGCCCGGAAGGCTTTCTATCATAAGCTCCTTCCTTCTTGATCCCTTCATGTTGAAGATGTTTTCATCTATTGGGACTGGTGGTTCAATACCTTTTTCAATCCCGTCCAGCCCGGCTGCGAGTGTAAGAGCAAGTGCAAGATAGGGATTACATGTGGGATCAGGGCTCCTGAATTCCAGCCTGGTACCTTCTTTTCTAGTGCTGGGAATTCTGATCATCGCACTTCTGTTGCCCAGAGCCCAGGAAATGTTTACAGGAGCTTCGTAACCAGGCACCAACCTCTTATAACTGTTAATTGTGGGGTTAGTTATTGAGGTGATTTCTCTTGCATGAAAGATAAGACCTCCAACAAAGTTCAGTGCAATGGTACTCAGACCGTGTGGACTGCTTGGATTGAAGAAGGCATTCTTGCCTTCAGAAAAGAGACTCATATGAATGTGCATGCCAGATCCGTTCACTCCGGAAAAGGGTTTGGGCATGAACGTGGCGTGAAAACCGTTCATGATAGCTATTGTCTTCACCACCCACTTGAATGTCTGAATATTATCCGCTGTCTTCAGAATGTCGGTGTATCTGAAGTCTATCTCATGTTGAGATGGAGCTACTTCGTGGTGCGCGGCTTCAACTTCAAACTCCATTTCTTGAAGCGACATTACAATCTGTTTTCGAACTTCTTCGCCTCCATCGACGGGAAGTAAGTCGAAATAACTCCCTGTATCAAGCATTTTGCCAACGGGTTTTCCACAAGAACTATCCCTTCTAACAATGAAAAACTCCGGTTCTGGCCCTGCGAAAGCTTCGAATCCCATCTTTCTCGCTCTTTCGATGACCTTTTTCAGTATATACCTTGGATCTCCATCAAATGGAACTTCATCTGGTTTGTACACGTCGCAGATCAGCCTTATCGTATTAGAGTTGCCGTTGTCCCATGGAAGTAAAGCGAAAGTCGATAGATCAGGCCTTAGATACATGTCGGACTCTTCGATTCTCACGAACCCATCAATTGAAGAACCATCAAACATAGCGCCTTTCTCAAGAATAGTTGGCAGCATCCTTGCGGGCACTTCTACATTCTTCAGCATCCCGTTAATGTCTGTTATCTGAAGCCTTGCAAAACCAATTTCCCCAGATTCACTCTTTTGAATTAGCTCTTTTTCAGTCATGTTACCCCCGCTATCCTTGCCCGACCCAAGGGCATGTGATAGTAAAGTATATGCCTTGTTCAATAAGATTCTTCGAACCAATCGAAAAGTCTTGGAGTACAAATTGATGATAAACTAATCACAGGGAGGTGCCTGATGAATATTAAGCGTGCCTTTATAAGTGTTCACAACAAGTCGGGAGTGGAGAAGATCGCGGGCTATCTCGCCTCTAATGGGGTGGAGATAGTTGCTACAGATCACACCGCGGAATATCTTATAGATCATGGCATCAATGCAATAAAGGTTGCAGACTACACAGGGTTTCCATCAATATTTGACGGGAGGCTTAAGGCGATTCATCCGAGGATAATCGGAGGAATACTTGCGATCCAGGATCTTCCCTCACACATGACGGAGATGAAGGAACATTCGATTCTTCCCTTTGACATAATAATCCTGAACCTCAAGCCCTTTGAGTCTGCAGTGAAGAAATCACCCGATGAGTTGAACCTTTCTAAGGAGATCGATGTGAGTGGACCTGCACTTCTTATGGCAGGTGCCAAGAATCACAGGGATATAGTCGTCATTTCCGATCCGACAGACTATGATGAAGTGATAGAGAGTCTGGAAGAATGTGGCGATGTTCTTCTTCTGAAGAGGAGAAGGTATGCTCTGAAAGCGATCTATGCGGCAATGCTCTATAATTCGTCTATTCATAAGGCGCTCTCTCAGATTTTCGCTTCTGAAAAATATGATTACACAGTTATGGAGTACGTTATGCAGCTTCTGTACGGGGACAATCCCTCTCAGAAGGCATACCTCCTGAAGCTCTCAAAAGAACCCGGCCTATTGGACGAGGTTCAGATCGGTAATCCGGCTGTGGGGCTGAAGAAGTCTCAGTTGAGGAACATGAATGTATTCATGGAGCTCTATTACTACAGTGATAATATCTCTGTCTTTCTAGACAAGGGAAAGATAACGAAGGTCTTTGCCGGCAAGCTACGTGACGGTTATTCGGAAGGTGGTCCAGACACGATGTTTGCATCTACTTTTGCTATTGATGGAGATACCATCAAGAAGCTTCACGAGGACGGGGTTGAAGCGTTTGGCGGAGTTTTCGACCGTGATGCAATTCTTGCTGCACGCGAAAGAGATATTATGATACTCACTGCTCCTGCGCACGAAGCGGTGTCTCTCTCAGAAGAGACTTACTCAGGCTTCGGGAATTACTTCGTGAGAGAACTATCATATAAAATGAAGGACTACGATCTTGAGAATGACGATAAGCTTGCTCTTTTCTGTTCTAGAGTGAATAGAGCGAACAACTTATCCATCTTCAGAGAGGGTGAGAGCGCCCTTCTGAAGAGTGGACTGAGCTACTCAGAGCTCATGAATTATGACTTTGAGAATCTCGACCTTCAGGATTCGGTGATGGCATCAGATAATGATCTTACCGATGAAGTGCTCGCAAGACTCAAGGCCGCCGGAGTTAGAAGAATGATTTTGCCAGGCACAAGAAGAACCTATTCTCATAAGAGTGTACTCGTTTTGGGAATTGACTTTACTAGACTAAACAACTAAGGAGCACTTGAAAGCTGTAAAGTCAGAATATATAATGTAGTTACACCATGCTAGGCGGGGAGCTGGCGGTTCCCTGTACCCGAAATCCGCCATACGCGGGGCCGAATGCCTTCCGAGGCTTTGCCGGTTTGGTGTCGGTTTGTCTGAAGGTGTTGAGGATTGAGTCCTGCGCAATGGGAACTTGCGAACCTGGTCAGGTCCGGGAGGAAGCAGCCATAAGCAAGCACTTCCGTGTGCCGCGGGGGCGCTCAGTCTGAGCCGAATGGCAAATACGGCCAGGTTGTCAATGTCGACGGAGGATGCATGGTGTTTCTTCTATGTATCATGCTTATCATCTGCTAGAATTAATATGACAATTATAGACGGTTATTAGGAGGTATATAGAATGTTGCTTAAGGGAGAAAAGGCAGAAGACTTCTCGCTTTTCGGTTCGGATCTTAAGGAGTATAAACTCAATGAATATCTAGGCAAGAAAGTAGTTCTTGTTTTCTATCCGGGAGCATTTACAAGTGTATGCCAGAAAGAGCTTTGCACATTCAGAGACTCGCTGGCCAATTTCGAGAGTATGAATGCTGTGATTCTTGGAATAAGTATGGATAGTCCCTTTGCCAACAAAGCCTTTAAGGAGCAGAATTCCCTTTCCTTCCAACTTCTGTCTGATGTAGCAGGGGAGGTATCTAGGAAATACGGAGGAGTACACCAGGACTTTTCGGGCGTGAAGGGACTAGTTGTCTCTAAGAGAGCTGTATTCATTGTGAACAGAGATAGCAAGATCGCTTACACATGGGTCTCAGATGATCCTAGAGTTGAGCCTGACTACACAGAGATCGCGAATCAACTGAAGAGGATTTAGCGACAGGGGGATCCCCACGTCGTTTTTGTAATAGGAGGTCAGCATGACTGAATTCAGTTTTCCGGAATACTCGACCGAGCTACTGGAGTATCTTAAATCAGGAAGGGTGCTAATAGGTGTGACAGACGGAGTAGAAACTAACTTGATGACAGTTGCCTGGGGCTTCTTGGGATACACGTGGAATCGTCCTGTTTTTATTACCATGATCAGGCCAAGCAGATTCACTCATAATTTCTTCAGGAGCAGTGACGGCTTTTCGGTTAACTTCATGTCGGCGAAGTGGCAAGAGGCACTTAATTTCTGCGGAACAAGAAGTGGAAAATACTTCGACAAATTCAAAGAGACAGGCTTAACCCCTCAAGAGGGAATTTCACCATCGATTGTAGTGGTAGGTGAGGCAGACAAAGTGCTGGAATGTCGTGTCATATCGAAAGAAGCACTAACACCGCTAGCCCTTAATGGAAGTATTGCCAGTACTTTCTATGGTGATAACTCATACCATTCACTCATATTTGGAGAGATTACCGACTCATACACTCTTCCTTGAGTAAATGCCGAGAGTCAAAGTTAGCAGAAGAGACGCTATAAGAATAGACCACAGTACATACGACGACCAATTAGGCGTCTGATAGCTTAGTCTTGAGGAAGAGTCGATGAGAAGAATGTCTCTGGCAAAGAAAAGAGAGATAATGGTTTGGAGTGAAGAAAGAAACCCAACGACGAAATTCCATCCCCTTCTTTGGGCAGCTATTGCAGCGATATGAGCAAAGATGTAAATTACGAATGAAACCGGAGCCAATGCTACTCCCATGACGAAGACTAGTCTTACGGACTCAGGGTTCTGAAGAACACTATCCGACATTTGGTTTGCTATGATAATAAGACTGACCGAAAGCAAACCGACTACCGTAGCTATTGAAGTCAAATGCAAGTAGGCCTTTTCTCTTCTTCTGGCCTGCACAACGCTTATCGCTCCATGTTCTCTCTTCTTCAAATCATTCACCCAGACAACAATATTCCAGACTTATGGTCTCTCACCATAAGTTGACAAAGCTTTCCAAAGTAGTACGTATATTGAATCATTTGCGTGCGCATTATTATTATTATACTGCAAGTAATACTAATTATCGAAAGCAAAAAAAATGAGCTTCGCAAGGTTCACGAAGCCCTAGATTTATATATACTCAAGAGTAATATAGCACATTCTCAGGAATTACTCGTTGATATACAGATAATGAAGTCTAAATCTAACTCAAAGGGAGGTGTTCTTAATCTCCTTCAATTCGATTTTGAATAGATTCTATTTTGATGCATTAACTCTCTCTCTTGAGTAGATTTAATTATGATCCATTACGAGCTAACTAGATCTTTCATTGGAGCCGTCTATCTTATGTCATTTGAATGGAGCAAACCGATGGATAAGCGACAATAACATTTTGTCTGCCGGACCGCTTTCTCGAAAAGTCTGTCATTCTACATTTGACTAGGTTTGATTGTTTCTTCCAAACGGGACAGATATTAGCAGCGCTAACAATAGTATCAAGTTCGGAATGATCATTTTGATAAAGGACTTGATTGTGACACTTGCAGGATATGTGATTGAATCAAAGTCATACTTGATTTCAGTGTATCTATAATTAAGACCTCGCACAATGCATATGGGCGAACACTCATCAAAGCCACCCATAGCTGTACCTGCAAAAGCAGCAATGGAGTCGACAACAATGTCCATACCACCGGACTTTGGCTTTCCGAACAGATCAGTTCTTGCATGTTCTCTAGATAAAGGATCAATTCCAGAGAAACCAATAGAGACATCAAGTGAACCGGTCTTCCCAACCGATGCTATGGTGTCCGTAATGATCACTGCTGCTTTCTTACCTGTAAGCAGTTCGATTTCTTGACGGATCTTCTCAGCACTCTCACACGGATCTTTTGGGAGGAGAGATACTCATCCTTTCGGAAGATTGGACGCATCTATTCCGCCTTCATCAAGATAGACACCATATTTTCTTATCATGAACACGTTTCTAAAGCTGTCAATAACCTTCTCACTCTTGCTTTGATCAACTGATACCTGCTGCATTCTCTTTCTGATTACCTTGTTCTTTAACACAGACTTGTAAGGGAACACAGCTAATATTCTCCCTTCTCTGAGAATCAATTCTACTTTCGAGGATTGCTCCCCAAAGAGCTTCCCAAGCAGTCTCGCACGTAGCGAGGGCCTTATTTGACTTAGCTCATAACATCTTCCTTCCAGAATTGAAACGATCTTTGAAGTGATGACTATTACATCCGCACTTTCAATAACCTCCCCGGCACTCTCTACTGATCGAAGAATAAAAGATCCAGGTGAAGGATACTCCTTACCGGGCTCAAGTCTTGAAATAAGTCTCACTGGAGTAACGGTTATTGCAGACATGCCGTCTTTCACTTTTGTTACAACGGTTTCGAGAACAGTGCTATCCACTTCAGCATCACCGCTCTTTAATAAGGTATGACTTCCCCATCAAGAATCAATTAAGAACAGTTATTCAATCTATCGTACTGAAAAACCCCTATTCGAATCAATAGCCGAAATGACTTGAAATTATCATAATCGACATCAATAACATTGTACTCTTATATTTTAGCTGTCATCCAAAGCAAACATATGAAGGATTATACATTGAACTTCTTCACAGTTACGCATATCAAAATACAACGTTTGGCAAATTGGTCGGTCCTGACGTTTGGTGATTTTGATATTATAAGAGAGACGCGTTTGTGGGAGGTTATTCTCATTGCGAAGATAGGGGCAAAGATGATGTATCATGTTTTTCTGAAAATGCCTTCGAAGTCTGTGACTTTCATGGTTCTAATGAAGGTTGCCTTCTCTTCATTGACAGTACCACTAATTGCCCTTTTGCTTGGCTCTCTGTTCTCTTTCACCGGCAGAAAAATGGTTTTTGACTGGAGTTTCTTGAGTCTTGCAGAGAGTTTTCCTGGATTAGTCATTGTCTTAACGGTGGCTTTCTTGTGGCTGCTTGGTTTTTCATTTGAACAGAGCGGATTAGTGAAGTTTTCGGCTGCCGCGCTCAAAGAACGAGAAGAGAGAGTAAGATCTGTGCTTGCGAGGATTCTAAGGATTCTTCCCAGACTTCTTGGATTAGCTTCATTTAAATCGGGGATCTTCCTGTTGTGCATTTTGCCTGCATTGAGGATTCTTCCCGTATTGCAGAGAGCGTTTTCGAGAGAGCTCCCTGTCGGAATGTATCCATCTGTAGTTACTGGACCGTTTGGTTGGATGGCAGCGATAATATCACTGATGATAATGATCAGACTTCTTGTCTCCTGGATTTTCGCGATTCACTACGCCGTTCTGGATCGAAAGACATTTGCCGGTGCTCTCAGGGCAAGCACAAGCCTGGTAAACGGCAACACAAAGAAGGTGTTGCTAAGCATGTTGGCATTCTGGACTCCCTCTCTGCTGCTGATAATCGGCAATTCCTTCGTCTTTAGGATCACGAGAGATGTTGTTATCCGATCGAGCTATGAACCCACATCGATGAATATCCTGAAGCTTTCCATTTTCGCTTCAGCTGAGACAATGACTACTACGGCTGTCTCTATAGGGATATCTATCTTTTATTCTATTTTGACAACCAGGCTCTTCTTTGCGCTAAAAGAAGGAGAAGTCCTTGATTCTCAAACATTGCTAAGAAAGGATGCTGTTGCTGATAGACCTGTTGTGATTCGAAGGCCCTGGCTACTCCCTCTACTAATCATTCTAGTCATTCAGGGAGTCTTCTTCGGATACTTGGGTCGTTTTCTAGTTGTTTCCGAGATTGAACTGCCTTTGGTCACCGCTCACAGAGGAAGTTCATTCAAAGCGCCTGAGAATTCGCTTAGCGCGGTTAGAATCGCAATTGAGGATGGTGCAGACATAATCGAAATCGATGTACAGATGACACGTGACGGAGTGCTTGTTCTAAATCATGATAGGTCGCTATCAAAGGTCGCAAGTGTCGGAGAAAGAGTCCATACCCTTACCTACGCCGATATCGCCGAATTCGACATAGGTAGTCGCTTTTCAAATGAGTTTGCCGGGGAGAGAGTTCCAACCCTGGCAGAAGTCATTCAGTACATGACCGGGATTCCGCCAAGTGTGAAATTGAACATTGAACTTAAAGATTATGGATACTCTCCAGAGATCTCTAGGGCAACGATAGAGTTAGTCAAGGAGATGGGCTTTGAGAGCAGGGTGGTCATCACGTCTACAAGTATTGAAAGATTGACCACTGTCAGAGAGCTTGCTCCAGAGATACCTATTGGACTTGTTGTAGGGTATCTGACCAGCCTCGTTTGGTCGGTAGATGTGGACTTCTACAGTGTATCCACTACAATCTTGAATGATAGATTCATACAGAGAGCAAGATCAATGGGGAGAGATGTCCATGTTTGGACAGTGAACAACACGGAGGCAATGAATCGATACTCATCAATGGGAGTTGCTTCGATAATAACCGACAGACCTGATGTTTTGTCTAAGCTCCTTCTGAGGCAGGCAGAAATGTCGATCTTTCAGCTGAGAGTCCTCAGCATTTTGATGACTTAACAGGAAACTCCCAACAATACCTTGGGTTACAGGCTCAAAAAAATGCAGATACTTCGCCAGGGTATCTTTTGTTTATTTGATCTGACGAGAAATAGCATTTTCGAAATGTTCGCTGCGCTCACGAGAGGACATGAGAAGAGCCGGTCCCTGTTGAAATAAGACGCAAGGCGCCAAAGAACACCGGCGGACGCAAGGCTGGGCTAAGAGCGGTTGTTGGTCGTACGTGGTTGGTGGTTGGTCAAGATCAAAGAGCTAGAACCCCTATCACGCAAAGAATGACAAAATCCAGTTTATCAGAACCAGCTCACTTCGTCATCCTCGTGCTTCTTGGCCAGGATCTCGATCCTTGGATCGTTCTCAAAACCAGATCCCGTGCAG
>NZ_DJGL01000009.1:13242-19673 GCF_002432735.1 Mesotoga sp. UBA5847
TCAAACGATTAGACAATTCTTTTGTAGGGGCGAACGGCTGTTCGCCCTCCTAATGAACTGATATCCTAGGTAAAAAGCTTTTCAAATTCATTAAGGTATTCGGTGAAGATATCGACCAATCTAGATGGTTGTGCGGCAGCATGTTCTTTCAACAAATAATTCATCAATCTGTCTCGGCCTTTTTCCGGTCGGAGAACGGCGAACATTCAACGGTTGACGTGTCGATTGGAGTCTTCTCGTGAGCGAAGCGAGCATCTCAACAATGCCCTTTCTCGATTCATCTTCTCGGGGAACGGGTCTTCGTTCTTAAGCGTGAAGCCGCACAGAATATCCCCCATTATCAAACTTACAAGTAGGTGGGGCCCCCTTCGACCACAAAAAAAGAACAAGTTTGCGTGTCTATGCGCTCCGGTAAAAGTAAAATGCCGTCAAATGGAAAGAACTACGTGTCTGCCGGTTTTAGTGTAGACTTATTTCATGGATATTCTGAAGAAGAAGTGGATGGCGGCTTTAATCGCTGTATTCTGTTCAGTTCTCTGGGGAAGCGCTTTTCCCGTTCTTAAACTCGGTTACGAGGAGATGGCAATTTCCCCGGATGATGTTTCAGCTAAGCTTGTCTTTGCCGGAATCAGGTTTTTGGGAGCCGGTATTATGGTGCTTCTGCTTTCGATACCTTTGGGTAGAAAGGGAAGAGTGAAGTTCGTTAAGAAGGACTACATGCATTTGTTTGCACTTGGAGTATTGCAGACTTTTCTTCTGTACTTCTTCTTCTATAATGGGCTCAGTCATACAACGGGAATGAAGTCTTCGATAATAATGGCGGGTGAGAACTTCCTTGTGATCCTTCTCGCTCACTACATTTACAAGAATGATCGCCTGAGCTGGAAAAAGATACTTGGGATGATACTGGGATTCGCGGGGGTTTTCCTTGCAAATTTCGAAGCGGGATTCACTCTGAGTTTCGTGTTCAAAGGTGATGGCTTCATGTTGATCGCAGCGACTATCGGTGCATTCGGCACTATGTATGCCAAATGGATGTCGGCGAACCGATCTCCCTTTCTCGTGTCGGGATGGCAGCTCTCGATCGGCGGCTTTCTTCTCCTCATCGTCGGTCTTCCCGGGTTGAAACAGGATTCGCTCGTTTTCACGCTCAAGGGCAATCTCCTTCTAGTGTATTCTATGCTTCTTTCGGCCATAGCCTTTTCCTTGTGGTATGCGATTCTCAGCTTTCACAAAGCCGGTGAAATCACTATGTTCCGATTCGTTATTCCAGTTGCCGGCGTCTTTCTCTCCGCAGCCTTCATTCCAGGAGAGGCCCTCAATTCGTACATGGCGTTTGCCCTCATATTGGTTTCGGCCGGTGTTGTGGTTGTCAACTGGAAGAACAGGGCAGTCTCAGAAGATAGGTCCGCTCGGTAGATCTGAATATACTTTCGGAAATTAGCATAGGGTACCTAAGGCCCATCGTGAGCTTTGAGCACTACCTATTGCCGAAAAGGATTGCGCAGAACTTCTCTTCAATCAAAAATCACTCCGGCAGAAAGCCGCGGCAGATAAACCGGAGTAATCGCTTTAACTTGCTTTTTGGTTTGAAATGAAACGGAGTCAAGAGTGATCGACGATTTCTCCGGATCGAAAAGAGCCTTCACATTTCATAACTTTATGAAGAGAGTCGAAGAGAAGATGTGGTCGACTCTCTCAGGTGCTCTTCGCGAATCTTCTTGCGGCGAGTCTGATGCCGATGGCGCCAAGAGGGGCCGTTATTAGGATCGAGAGTACTGAAACCGAAAGTATAACATCTCCGTAAGCAACTCCCATTGCTAAGGGTATTCCTCCCACTGCAGCCTGAACTGTGGCTTTGGGCAGAGAAGAAATCATGCAAAAGAGTCTTTCGCGGAGAGTCAGTTTCGAACCGAGAGTGGCCGCCAGAACGCCCGCGCTTCTGAATATGAGTCCAATAAGAATTACAAGTAGTCCCATTAGCCATGAGTCGCCTATCGCACGTACGTTAACACTTGCACCCACTAGAACGAACAGGAAGACCTCGGCGACCACCCATATTCTCTCCATTTTTCCTGCAATCCTGTCGACGGCTACCGGAAGCCTCTCTCGCAGGACAAAATCTATCGCCATAACACCCAGAAGAGTTGCTACGGGGAGTACTTCCTCGAGTTTATGGAAAACGAACGCAATCATTAGAATCAAGAGAACCCTCTTCGTGTCTCTGATATGGAATCTTTTGAAGAGCAGGCTGAAGAGAAAGCCGATTGCCGCGCCAAGAGATATACCGAGAACAATCTCTACCGGCACCATAAGAAAGGACATTCCGATACTGACATCCTATCCTCCTTCAATTCCCAAAAAGACCGTAAAGAGTGTAATAGCCACAACGTCGTCTATTGAAGCTGCCGCCAGAATAGTAGAAGGTGTTTCGTTTCTCTTTCCGAAGTCCTTTTCTTTCAGTCTCAGCATCTCGGGAACTACTACCGCAGGCGAAACCGCCGCGATTATGAAGCCGAGCATTTCACCTTGAACGAGGCTGAGATTCAGGAAGAAGTGAGCCATTACCATAATTGAGAAACCTTCGAAGAGGCTTGGAAGAAAACTAAGGCGAAGAGCGAGGGGACCTATCTTCTTGATGATTCTCCGATTCAATCCGAGACCGGCGCGCATCAGAATGACTATGAGCGCAAGCAGCCGGACTTCATCGGAAATTGAGAGCAATGATGTGTCGATGAGATTCATTGCATCCGGTCCCAAAGCTATTCCAAGCGAGACCAGTCCAATCAGACCGGGAAGACGGATTCTTTCAAAGAGGGAAAGCACAACTATCGAGAGAATAACTATAAGGGAGATGCTAAGAATCATATACTCCTCCAGAGTCAAGCAGGACCAGGCTGCAAATTTGGTAGAAGCTATCAGCTGGAGGCGTTTCTGGAGGAGTCTGCTCAAGGCAAGCTTCATTGCCTAGAGAATTATATAGTCCATGCGTTATACTGTCAATGACCAGTAAACGGAGGTGATCTCTTGAGCACTTTTCTAGCCATTGTCGGTGCATTGTTCCTGCTATATCTTGCAATTAGGTTCTTCCCTGCGTTGATTATTGTTGTAGCCGGCGTAGGAGTGATAATGATAGTGATATTTGCCATAGCAGGTCTTTTTGTTGTCTTCCTGCCGATCTTATTGGTTGTTGCTCTAATATTGATTATTGTTAAGCTTGCGTCATGAAAGACACCGATCTTACTGCAATTCAGGTCTGGTTCGATCAGGAGTCTTATGGCGAAGAGACATTTCGCAGAAAGATGAGAGACTATGCGAGTGAGGCTTCACTTCTATGGAAGGGGAGTAACCATATCATTGCCTTCCCGGAGTTTTTTGCAACATTTCTGTACCCTTCCTTCAGGAAACTCAGCTTCGCGGAGACGACAACAAAGACTCTTGCAAAGTATGCAATTAAGAATATGGGGTTCTCTCTTAATCCTTTGAAGAAGGCTTTTCTAAGAGATGCCCTTGGGATAGAAGCCTACTATCACGGAGTTTTCAGTACCATTGCCAGGGAGTTCGAAACTTATCTTCTTGCCCCGTCGATATTGCTTCCCATAATCGATGAAGAATCTGAGAGAGGGAGATTCATTAGGGATGGAAGGCTCTATAATATCGCCTACTTATTCAATCCTGAGGGAAAGTTGTTGACAAGAGCCTTGAAGCACAATCTTACCAAAGCCGAGAGCTCTGTGTTGTTTTCCAGAGGAGAGCCAGTCGATAATGTGGTTCATACGGAGATTGGCATAATAGGTATAGCGATTTGTTACGATATGTTCTTTCAAACCGAAATCGAGAGACTGGACGCAGCCGGTTGCGAAGTGATACTGGTTCCCTCCTGCAATTTTGCTGAGTGGAAAGGATCGATGCGCGGTTCGACGCAGGAGAGGATCTGGTTTCGCGATGGACCGATCAGGGCATCATTGTGTAGAGAGAAGATTCGCTATCTCGTAAATCCGATGGCGATTGGGATTGTTGGCAGAGACAAAGCGCAGGGAAGATCTTCCATCTGGTCCAGGGGAAGAGCTCTTGCCGTTGCCAGAAAATTCGATGGGGAAGAGATTCTCAACGTCACGACATAAAGCGATGAGCTTCATCAGCAACACTAGTCGAAGTCCACTCTGTCTTTTGAGACCGGGGTTCTCCTTCATTGATACTAAATCAGGAAACCGAAAACGAGGAATATGTATAATTCCTTTGTAGTGATACTTTGAAGATGTCCCAGGGAGGAATGTTATGAGAATCACTGTCGTTCACGACATGACAATCGATTTTCATCATGAAGAGATGGTCAGGAGTGTTGTTAGTTCACTCGAGAATAGTTTTGAAGTTGATTCCAGACCATTCGAGATCGATGCTGTTAGCGTACTTAGAGGCACTGATCTCGTGTTCAATCTCACTACCGCCATGGGTAATACCGAGAGGCAGATCCATCTTCCGGCCGTGCTGGATCTTCTGGGAGTACCCTTTACCGGCTCCGGTGCTACGGCAAACGCTCTCTGTATTAACAAGACGCTCACAAAGTTGATCATGAAGGCCTATGGGATATCCACTCCCGAATTCTTTTCGGTTCGTCCCGGAGATATTGTCGACAACCTCCCGTTCAGCCCGGCAATTGTCAAACCCGTTAAAGAAGGTGGCGCAAAAGGTATCTGGGAGGACTCGGTTGTTGTAAGCGTTGATGAAATGCAGAAAGCTGTTTCACGTATCCACGAGAGATTTGGACAGCCCGCTCTGGTTGAGAGGTTCATTGAAGGAAGGGAATTTACCGTTGGAATAGTTGGCAGTGAAGTTCTGCCAATAATGGAAATAGATTTCTCGTCGTTGCCAGATCGCCTTGAGACTTTCTATTCCTACAGGGTGAAACAGTTCTACGGTGACGAGACAAATTACATCTGTCCCGCGAAGATCTCACAGAGAGAGGAATCAGTGGTAAGCGAGTTCTCACTGAAGGTCTTCGGGGCGCTGGATCTAAAGGACTATTGCCGTATCGATTTGAAGATTGACGACGAAGGAAAGATCTACTTCCTGGAGGTCAATTCCCTTCCTCTTCTAGTACCTGATTACTCAGATATCGTCAAAATGGCCGAAGCAAGAGGGTGGAGCTACGGCGATCTCATTAACAACATCGTCGCTTCAGCAATAAGTAGATATGGAATCGGAGAATAAAATGGGAGTCTATGAAGAGATCCTAGATTACATAAGGTAGATCCCGGTGATTGACACGCACGAGCACCTTGTTCATGCAGAAGATCTGCTTGAAGGAAGAGACGATGTTCTTCAAGAGTTCCTTCTTCACTATATGAGCTCTGATCTGATTTCTTCGGGACTTGAGTCGAAGACCCTGGAAGTTGCCCGAGATAGAAACAGAGATCTCCTTGAACGCTAGACACTTATCGAACCACACTGGGAGTTTTGCCGACATACCGGTTACGGCAGGGCTCTCGATGATTCGGTTAGAGCGATATACGGGATCGACGGAATAAGAGGTTCGACCATAGAGGAGCTCGGAGAGAGGTTCAGAGAGGCAAACAGACCGGGACACCTGAAAGAGATCCTGAAGGATCTCTGTAACATAGAACTTGCGATAATAGATCCCTGGACCGGTCGATTCGAATGCGACAGGAGCCTATTCAGGAGGGTATGGCAGCCACAGAACTACATAATGCCAATGCCACCGGAATTCGATATAGTAGGATGGCTGGAGGAGACCTATGCCGTAAAAATAAGATCGCTCAGCGACTGGCTAGAGGTTTTCGAAAGGGAGCTGGATGAGAATCTGGCAAATGGCATCATTAGTCTGAAGAGTGTTATTGCTTATCAGAGGTCGATTAGATTTGAAGAAGTGAGTTTCAAAGACGCTGCAATCGTGTTTCAAAAGGCTCTGAAAGAGAGAACCGAGAAGTGTGTGTATGGAGACAAGAGTCTAGTTCTACCCAAAGTAGTGCAGGATTTGTGATGCATCATATCCTTTCTGCAGCGAATGAACGTGGAGTTTTCGTTCAGTTTCACGCCGGTTTGCTGGAAGGAAATCGTAGAATGCTAAGCAACTCAAATCCAGAACTCTTAGAGAACCTATTCCTAAAATACCCGGGAGTGAAATTCGATCTCTTTCACATTGGATATCCTTACTGGGGAGTGACTGCGGCCTTTGCCAAGACCTATACAAACGTATTCATCGACCGCTTGCGCTGGGGTGTGTGCACGCTCTTTGAAGTGCGTCCCGCATCGATCCGCCTGGCCGAGCTTCATCCGATGTATTCGCTCTTCACGTCATTAGTAGGTCTGTGCAATATGTTCTTACAGGAACCAACAACCGCTCTCTTGGGATTATTTCAAGGAGCGGCCTTTGCAGTTCTCAAAGACGAGTAGGGTCAAGAGATGGCGCG
>NZ_DJGL01000107.1:0-9920 GCF_002432735.1 Mesotoga sp. UBA5847
TCTTTGCTCCTGACCAACCCCCAATCTGCACAATCCCCGACCCCGGTTATTCATACAACTTGCATCATGCAAATACTCTTCACAACACAAAGAGTTTTCTCCTAAGCGAAATCGGTTCTTTCCCCGCGAAGCGGGCATTGCGACCTGGGATGTTCTTCCCAGCCTTGCGTCCGCCGATGCATTCCGGCGCCTTGCGTCTTATTCCGCTCTTTCCTACAACCAACCTCTAGCCTCGTTTTTTGTTCTCACAACTCACAACTTGCAACTGATCCTTTGCTCTTCATCCGCAAAGCTCGATTATCGCCTGTGTGAATATCTTCGCACTGGTCAGCAGATCTTCAATCACCGCAAATTCATCCGGTCCGTGCATGTTATTTTCGCTGCCGGGCATAGTGCTCCCAAATGCTACACCGTTTTCCAGTCGATGAACGTACGTTCCACCTCCCATGGAGATGCAGTATCCCTTCTTTCCGGTGTAGTTTTCGTAACATCTAAGAAGTGTCTTGACGAATTCCGAGTCACCGGGAACGTGGTGAGGAGGTTTTATATCATCGTTTTGCAGAACTATGCCATACTCGGCCAGTTTTGCCTTAATTACATCAAGGAGGTTCTCTTTCGTTGCGCATAAAGGAGCCCTGCAATCGAACGTCCCGTTGAGGCTTGAACCATCGTAATCCATCATATTAAGGCTTATTGTAAGCTTGCCGGAGAGTTCATCGCTCATCGCAACGCCAGCAGCCTCACCTAGCCAATCTCCGTGAGGAAATACTGAGTTCAGAGCTTTCAGCCGTTCAAAGCCGGTACTATGAGAAACCGGGAGTCTTGAGATGACCTCCAGCAAACCCGTCAAAGCATTTCTCCCCTTATCTGGAGTCGAAGCATGACCTTGAAGTCCTTTAGCCGTGATTGTAGTCTTTTCCCCCTGAGTGGTTAAGTTGAACGAGATGCCACTCAGTTCGCTTACGGCATCACAGTAATCTCTGATCTCTTCAGGATCGATTCCTTCGACAACCGCAGATGCTTCACCGGGAACGACATTGCTCTTGATGCCTGCCTTGAAGCTCACGACCCTTGGAGTCTCGGTTGACTCTTCAAACCTGGATTCGAACTTTCCCTGGAGCCCTCCCTTTTCTATATTCACAACCGGGAAACTCGCATCCGGCGAGAAGGTCATAGGAGCCTCCTTTTCGATTCCATAGTAGTAGCGTATGTCGGATGATCCACACTCCTCATCTGTTCCTAAAATAAGTCTGACGCCGGCTTTTAGGGGGATGTCAAGATCCCTTACAGCCTTCATGGCGTATAGAGCAGCTACTGCAGGACCTTTGTCGTCGATCGTTCCGCGACCGTAAAGCTTTCCGTCCTTGACGACTGGATCGAAAGGCTCCGTAACCGACCAGCCGTCTCCCCCAGGTACTACATCGAGATGGGCCAGGATGTCCAGCTTGTTTTCGAGTTCATTGAAATCGACAGCACAAACGTAGTTGTCGTAATTCTTGGTCCTAAATCCCATTTCAGATGCCATTTCCAGAGCTGCAGCCAGTACTTCCGCCGGCCCATCGCCATACGGTCTACCCTCTTTCGCTTCTTCCCTGTCGCTCTTTATTCTTACCAGTCTCATAATGTCTCTTATCATGAGTCCTTTGTTTTGCTCGAAGTAGTCTTCAATCAGTTTCTTCATAAGAATCAATCTTCACCTCCACCTGTTATAAGTCTCAGATAATGGGTATCCGCGTCTTGCAGCTGCATCGAAAAGGTAACCCAGTGATTCCTCTATCTTGCCTCTAGGTGCAGCAACGTTCATCCGTGTGAATCCCTTTCCCCCTATTCCATAGTTTATACCACGGTCTAGGTCGAGGTATGCCTCATTAAGCAGAAAGGATTGCAGCTCGTCATCATCTAACCGAAGGCCGCGCCAATCTATCCAGATCACGAAGGACCCCTCTACTTCGGATACTCTAACATCTGGAATGTTGCTTCTAAAGAAATTCCTGATCATGTTTATGTTCTCAGCAACATATTTCTTCATCTCCCGTACCCAGTCAGAGCCTTTCGGTCCGTATCCGGCACATACCGCCGCGTGGGTCAGAGGATCTATGCTTCCATAATGATCGGCATCCCGCTGAACCCTGAACTTATCTCTTGTTTCGGAATCGGGGATAATCATATTTGCATTGTTAACGCCCGTGAAATTGAAGACCTTTCCCAGCGAGGTCGCAACTATCGAGTGGCTTTCGTTTCCAGCGACCTTAGCGTAAGGAATTGTCGAATTGCCGTTGAAGGTTATCTCTCCGAATATCTCGTCACTGAAGACAAGGACGTTATATCTTTGAGCAAGTGAAGAGATTATCTCTAGATCTGAAGGCCGCCACACTTTCGCAATGGGGTTGTGAGGATTGCACAATACGAAAAGCCTGTTCTTATCAACCTTCATGCATCTCTCAAGGTCGTCGAAATCCATCGAGTACTTTCCGTCTTTGTAGATCAGAGGATTGCTTACTATCTCTCGATTCGTCCTTCTGACTGCCTGTTCATACCTGTTGTAGACAGGAGGCTGTACGATAACGCCGTCTCCCTCTTCTGTGAATGCCCTTATTGTCGTTGCGACTGAGTGAATCGTGCCGTAGGTAGGAACTATCCAGTCTTTCTCTATCTCCCAGTCTCGCATGTTCTTCATCCACCAGCGTATGCTTGAGAGATACTTATCATCGGCAAGAGTGAATCCCATAAGCCCAATCTTCGCTCGCTTTACAAGGGCGTCGATTATTACCGGAGCGGTCTTGAAGTCCATCTCGGCACCGGCATAGGCTTCGTATGGGGGCTTGTAACGGATACAGTCAATAACCTCGGCGGAAACAAACTCATGATACCCTCAGACAACTTCGCCGCTCATTCTATTTCTTCTTCGCTTTCACAGAAAATCGCGATGATGAACTCAACGAAACTAACCGTGGAGACAATGCTTCTGTTGTAATGTGGGCAGAAACGACGGCGATTTTCACAACGTATATTCCGGCCGGGGAGGAACAGGTTCCTGTTTTACAGACGCCAGCCCCGATTCCGCTCGTCGCCGCATCCAGTGTTAACGGAGGCAAGGTTGTCGCCGTTTCCTGTGCTTTTACCTTTCACGGCACTCTGATGAGATTGGCTCCAGGCGACAATGACCTATTTAGAGCCATAGTCGAATGGTAAGCATCGATGAAAGAGTGGAGTGACTACTGCAAGTTTCCGGATTTGTCGTTATTCTCAGGTTTGATAATTGTATACTTCTCGAATAGTCCGACGGTAATGATGCCGCATAGCGCTCCGAGTACAACCCCGGCGACCACGTCCGAGAAATAACTGAAATAGACGTATATTTCGGCAAGCGCTATGAAAGCAGAGAGCAGGACAAGGGGGACTCTGAGCATCTTGACGTTGTTCCAGAGAACGGCGGTGTAGGCAAATGAGATAGTAACCGGAGAAGATGGGAAGGAGTAAGTTTCGGGAATCGGAAAGATTATCGCATACCCCTCGATAAACTCGAGTGGTCTCAACCTCCCGAAGACAGGCTTAAGGATAACGAAGGCGACAAGCAGACTTATCCCCAGCCCCAGTGAAGTCATGTAGCCGGCCCTGCGGAACCTCTTGTCGAAGAGGAGAAGGACCGTCAGTAGTATCCATACGAGGGCCCCCCTTTCGAGAAACAGCATAAAAGAAAGGAACAGATCCATTACCTCTCCAGATATTGCCGAGTTCAGCGAATTCATTAACGAAAGCTCAAATTCATTCAACGCATCCCACATACAGCCACCACCAAAATCCTATCAAAAGAGGCGGCTCAACACCGCCTCTCGATAATAACACCTTCAGTATCCTATTTATCTTAGAATATCTTGAATAGCGGCGATCTCTGTGTAAGTGAGACCGGCCCTCTTCGTCAGGTAGTCAAGCGCAACGCTCTTGACGTTGACATCGTCAACTGGATTGCCATTGTTCATAAGAACGAAGAGATCGGCGATAATCTTCTTCACTGCATCGTAGGCTGCCGTTCCCTGCTTCACATTGTAGTAGTTCTCATAGGATTTGACATAGTCCGCGTAGATCTCGTCGGTCTTTGCGTTCATAATCGCTCCAAGCAGAGCGGAGGCGATTCCGGCCCTGTCCTTGCCTTCAACGCAGTGGATCAGATACGGCGGCTCGTGAGAGATCATGAATCTCAGGCCCTCTCCAAGTTTCTTCGCGAAATCTTCAGCGAGAGGATCTACTC
The DNA here is from genome assembly GCF_002432735.1 of Mesotoga sp. UBA5847. Lineage (NCBI taxonomy): Bacteria > Thermotogati > Thermotogota > Thermotogae > Kosmotogales > Kosmotogaceae > Mesotoga > Mesotoga sp. UBA5847. The sequence goes on from NZ_DJGL01000107.1 coordinate 4,250, forward strand.
CCATATTTAGGTTTATCAGGTTTCCGGCTTCACCGATTGCCTTGTAATACTCCGAGTACTCCCAGTTCGAAGCAAGCTCTTCGTCTGAATCGGAGAGATTGATTACAGTCCTGATTCCCGCTTGCTCTATTAGGGCCGATGCGTAAGGCGACCTGGGATCGCTGATTGAAGGATGGGAACATCTGTATAGCTTACCGGGTGCGATCTCTCCAATCGTTACTTCCCTGAAGTTTGCAAAGATCTCATCGCTAGCATAATCATCCCTTACATCCGTTCTTACAAGGTGTCTGATCTCCAATTCGTCCCTATAGGCCCCCTTCTCAATAAGCCCCATATTAAGAAGATCTCCAACGGCAAGTCCGTAGGTCTGAGCGAAATTGCCATAGTTGATGGCAAGAAGAACATGGTCGCCGGAATACCTTGCCAGCGGCTGTCCCCTGTCGACATCGCCGTATGTAGTTACGAATGGAACCATGATCGTTGTAGTGCCCATAGTCACGTAAACAAGATCTCCAGCTTCAATGGCGGCATAAACAACTGCTTCCATCGGAATATTCGTATGAACGTTACCGTACTTATCAATCTCGGCCACTGCACCAACGATTCCGGCAAGCATCAAAGCTGACAGAACCACAAAAACACCCAGTAACAATCCTTTCTTAAGCATAAAACACCTCCACCTATCCTATTTAGACGTTAAGATATTTGCACCATAATTATATCACCAGCGACTTTTAATCACGAAGAGACCAATCATCATTATCCGCATGATACGATGATCAGACAACCGAATAGCTCTGTTGTCACGCACTACGACTCCCGCTACTCCGTTTATACCACACATGGAGACGTACAGAAACGAACAAAGAAGTGTTCGCACTCTTTTCCGAAGAATTCTCAAGAAGAGAGTCTGGCCGCTAGAGACTGAATCGACCAGCTCCGTTCTAGAATCAATAGGGAGATGTTTGGTAGATAGGTACTCACTTTTCGGACGAACTATTGATTTCATCTCCTAATTCGGATCGTGGAGGAGAATGAGATGAAGAATGTTCGCCTGATAGTGGTTTTGGCACTTGTTTTTTTCTTTCTTACAGGCTGTCCTATCAAGAATGGCAAGCCAGAATGGGGAGTTATAGAAACGATTGTCAAGAATATTGAAGAGCACTTTCAGATCAACCTTGCCGAGTACAGCTCAGACCCGGACGGTCATCTTATATCGTACAAGCTAATAGGAGGACCAGGAACCATTACAGGGAGCCTTTACGAGTGGACAGTCAGCGGGCCTCTCGGCAACATCACAGTGACAGTGAGGGCGGAGGATGAAAAGGGATTGTCTACTGACAAGACATTCACGATAACGGTCAAGTCGTTCCCCAACGTCCCGTCAAGTCCCTTCCCGGCAAATGGTGCAAAGGATACGAACTTCGAGGTGACCCTGTCCTGGGAAGGCGGAGACCCCGACGGAGATCCGGTACTATATGATCTCTACCTCTCTACAGCTCACAATCCCACTCTTTTCATATCAAATCGAACTACTAACAGCTACACCAAGAGCGGTCTCTCGCCCAACACAACATACTACTGGAAGATAGTTGCAAGAAACGAGGGGTTGTCTGGCGTAGCCGGCCCAATATGGAGCTTCACAACAAAAAAATGAAATCCAGCGAAGGGCAATATAAAACTGTATATAGGGGGAGAATCCGCAAATTCGAGATGTTCGCTGTGCTCACGGGAAGACCAAGATTCTGACCGGGATCATGTAAGAATCACGAAAAAGAACATTTGTCATCCCGATATGCAACTGATCGGGATCTCGAATGTAAGAGCCGCTTTTCGCTGAACGCTGAAAGATCCGCTTGCTAGAAGACGCTGTGCGCTTTGAAGAGCCGTCCTCCGATAAGATCATATTGAGAAAGAGCATTGTCGAGATGTTCGCTGCGCTTACGAGAAGGCGGGAGAAAAGTCAGTCACCTTCGGTGGCCAGTTCCGCTTCGCGGGCTAAAAGCCGGTAAACGCTCCAAAGAACCGCTGTTTGCTTATCGCTTGGAAGAGAAGAAGTTCTCCGTTGGGTGTCCGAGAGGAAAGATCTGTTCTTCGTTCCAGAGCAGAGCGAGGATCTGTTCTTTGTTCTTGGTCAAGGTCATATTTCCAGAGCATGGCAAACCCAGACCAGGAAATTGTCAGGCCGACGAACGGAGCTGGTTTTGACAAACCAGATTTTACCATTCTTTGCTCTTGGCCAACCACTAACTACGTATCACCAATAACGGCTCTTAGCGCGAAGCTTCTTCTAAAACTCAAAGCGTCTTCTCTGTCTCCATCGGAGAGCGGAGGACCGCTGACGGTTAACGTATTTTGCTCTTTCCAGCGTTAAGCGGCTCTTACAGAAGGACGTTTCTCTTGAAAGCACAAATCAATACTCGTTGGATCTGGAAATGAGCCATTTGCCAGATTCGTTCTTAATCCTCCAGATGTAAGTCCTGTAGTCAATCGGTCCGGAATTCCATTTGATTTCTACGCTGAATTCCACTCTGGCTTCCGTGACTCCCTCGTTGAAATCAACGTCAACGTTGCTCGTCCTGTCGAAGTGAATGACGTTCCTTCCTTCAAATCTGCTTGAATAGGCATCGATGATCTGCGAGTGCGATTTGGACGCCGTGTTTATTACGGCCGGATTTGTGTACAGCCCCGCAAGCTCTACAGAGTTCTCCGCTTCCCAATACTTCTCGAAATCGCTCACAAGTCCACTCACCTTTATCGTCGGGCCTAAAATGAAACAACCCGAAAGCAACAGCAACACAACGACCAAAGATAATATTGACAGAATTATCTTTTTCATCTCTTCGCCCCCTCTGCAAAATAACTTTCATCCGAAGCACATTCCATGAAACTCCTGTCCTCTCACTTTCGTCCCTTGCTTAAGTTTCATCTCGATCCTTGCTTTAGAAAGAATGCCCGCCTGCAACGCTACTCTCGATTAGCGCTTCCTCGTCTACTATCTAAACCCCGCATCGAAGCTCATCTCTACCCTCATCTTCTTTTTTGGAGTTCGATCGTCTAGTCCTAAGTCTCAAAAATATCACAGACCCTTAGAATACGCTCATCTGTGCTCTTGATCTTCAATCCCCGCTAGAGCGGTGGAGAGTGTGCACCTTGAAGCCCGTCTGCAACCATGCTCTCATCAAAGCGTTCCAGTCAACGAGAAGAGCTCCTATCGCTGTAATGTCATTAGATCTCACAGATGACTGTTCTGAGCGAGATGCACCCCCATCCCCAGTTTGCTGCTCTCCTCCCAAATACAATGGAGCGAAAGTCTTTCTTCATCCATGCATTGAAGAGGACAAGAAATTCTAGCACCTGCATTGTCGAAATCGGCTCGCGGGAAGGACTCATTCCCTTTTCCGACACACCGCTTCGATGAAGACCCCACGCCTCGATAGCAATGCTTAACACCCTATTAGTAACAGTTCTCTCTTATTTCATGTAGATGGTTTAGACTAAAGATCAGAAGTAGACGGAGGTGTTACCATGAAGAAGCTTCTTTTTGTGCTGCTCGTATGCTTTGTAATAAGCTCGATCAGCCTTGGACAAGGCGAGGCCGGCATCTTGGTGGTCGGCGACCCGGACGGCCAGTACTCAACCATACAGGCAGCAATAGATGACGCGAAGGCCGGAGATACGGTGAAGATTCTCCCCGGAACATACAGAGAGGGTCTGACTGTAAGCAAGGAGATCAAGCTTATAGGATCGTCCAGAGACGAGGTTATAATAACACCCGAAGAAGGAAAAGATCTCGGGATATTTGTCAGGGGCGCTGCAAATTTCTCGATCGAGAGCGTCACTGTCATTTCGAGCGGCGCGGCAATCAACGTATCGAGATCCTCGGGCAAGATAGTAGACTCCTTCATTGCGGGCGGAAGATTCGGAATCTCTTTCAGCGGCACCGGAATGACCATTGAAGTAATCGACTCACACATAACCTGCTATCTCGGAATGGACAATGAAGATCATCTCGAAACCAGACTCGCAGGAATCTACGCATATGGCAGCGCAACAGTGATTGCAGAGAACTCCGTATTTGAAAGAAACGGAGTGGGGATAAGCCTAACCAACGATATCAAGTACCAGATCCAGAACTGTACATTCACAGGAAACACGATAGGAGTTTCGCTCGGTGGAGACGCAACCGGTTCTCTTGTGGGAAACATAATCACGAAAAACGTCGAAAACGGAATACTTATAAACTCATCTTCCACAACCACACTCAAAGACAACCTCTTCTACGACAACATCTGGCACGGACTCGATCTTTACCTCAACAGATGTACCGAGTGCGAGTGTGGGGGTGAAGAATTCAACGGCACGGTCGTTGGATCGGGGAATGTATTCAAGTCCGAAGACGAGATCTGCCCGATCGACTACTGGGACGAAACCTTCTACAGTTTCGACGAGGATCTGGGAAAGAGCGAGGACGAAGACTGAACCCGACAAACCCCTAGGACATCGGCAATGCCTTGGTGATTTTTTTGTATAACCGTAGTCTTTAATTCTCCGGGCTCAAATGCGTTGATTTCAATCCTGATGATAATTATAGCCATGCAGCGATAGCTACGGATCGTGAGCTTGTTTGAGAGAGTATGGTATACTAATGTTGGGTGATGAGATGTCGAAAATCGACTGGGGCAGAGTGCAAAGCAAAGTGAGCATAGCGCTATCAATAGGACTGGCGGTTGCTGTAATCATCATGGTATTCGCTCTCATAAACCTGACAAAAGCAAACTCTTCCTCACAGGCTTTCATAGACTCAATCAACGAACCAACCACTGTCGAATCGAACAGATGAGAAGGCACCCACTACAACGCATTGACTAGTTAGGTGCCCAGCCCCGTCTATGGGAGGCAAAGACTCTCCCCGCAATGAGCAAATAGACACCCGATTTTTATCGATAGCTCTCAGCTACACTCTCCGACTGGTTTTCAGATTCTAAGGGTCAGACTCGAAATCTTCACTGTGGGAGGAAATTGTCAAAGATTTCATTCTAGACATTTGCTTGCTCCAGCCATCCGTATGACACAGGATGCACTCTTTGCCGAGCTCGTGGATTCCGCACGAATCCCCTTTTGATGCTTGATGCTTAGCCGTGAACGTGCTCGGTCATTTCCGGCCTGCCTGAATGGAACTAAGGAGTCATAGTTCATGAGAAAGCAGGAAGGTTGTCTTTTCCTTCCTGCCTTTTGGGTGTGTATTACAGTTGCAAGTTACAAGTTCTGAGTTGCAGTAATCGTTGACCGTTGTCGGTTCGCCATTCTCCGCATTAGAGCAGTTGCAATCTTAAGAACCGCTGTACGCTTAGAAGCTGAAACCCCGCTGATCGCTGTGAGGAACGAAGAGGATCTCCCAGCCCTGAAACGAGGACCTATCTCAAATTTCGCCTCTAGTGGCGACCCTTCTTTGCATGAAGCGGATCCCTCGCCCCTTTTCGGCTATGGAAATACTTGATTGATCTCTTCGTCCATTCCATGATCTCTTCATTCACTTCGTAGATATCGTTCAGCTCCTCGGCATCTCCGATCTCTTCGGCGTAGGCCTCTGTTATTTTCTCTCTCAAGGTCGCTTCATAGCGCCGGACATCCAGAAGCGCCGCCGCGCGAAACATCTTTATGCTCTCTT
>NZ_DJGL01000094.1:0-33211 GCF_002432735.1 Mesotoga sp. UBA5847
TAAGTGATAAACTCAAGAAAAGGGATTTGACAATGCCTTTTGTCTTTACCAACAAAAAACCCGGAGATCAAAGATCTCCGGGAATATCTTGCTGACCCAAAAAATCTAGAATATCGAATCAGGTTCGTAGTAGAGTTCGGCGTTTTCAGCTGTAATAAGCTCTGCGGCGAGAATTATCTTAGAAGGAATCTGCTGCTGGTAGAATCCTTCCAGTGGATGGCCCCTCATTGCGAATACAGCCATCGAAATACCGGTAGCGATCATTGACGGCGGATATGTGACATCTGCTTTCACGAGAGGGTCATTGTCGATGATCTTCTTTATCATTTCCTTTGATCCAGCGCCACCGAGGAAGAGCTTGATATCATTTCTTCCTGACTCCCTGTAGGCTTGAAGAACTCCAACGAGAACGTCGTCATCCTGTGCCCAAACGGCGTCGATCTTTGGGTATTTCTGGAGATAGTTTTCCATGATTTCCAGTCCGCGGGCTGTATCCCAGTAAGCGGGCTGGGAATCGAGAATTCTTATGTCTGGATACTTAGCCATTACTTCATTAAATGCATCGACTCTTTCGCTGTTTATTACACATGGAATGCCTTCTAGAACCACTATATCGCCTTTGTAATCAAGAGCTTCTGCCATCCACTCGGCGGAGACCCTTCCAAGTCCCGGGTTATCGCCGGCAACGTACACGTTTTCGACAGGCTTGGTGAGACCTCTGTCGACGGAGACAATAAATACCCCGCTGTTGTACGCTTTCTCAACTATCGGCGTGAGTGGTTCGGAGTCATGAGCAAGAATTACAAGAGCATCGATGCCCTTTACCATGAGGTCTTCAACATCTCCAACCTGTTTCGCGGGTGAATCGGCAGTGACCAGGAAGAACTCAACATCGGGATCCTTTTCGTTCCAGTCCTTTATTGCCCTCTGTGCCCACCACACTATTCCACCTGTCCAGCCGTGATCTGCACTCGGGATGGCGACACCAATCTTAATCTTCTCGGCGGCCATTGCAAAAGCCGAGAGTACAAACACTACAAGGATCATGAGAACTAATGCCTTTTTCACAAAAAACACCTCCTATTTCCTTTGGCCCCAACGGGGTTATTGAGCTCTCTTTCTCTGTATCAAGACCGCGCCAATTATTACTACTCCCTTGACCGTTCCTTGCAGATACGGTGAGACTCCTAGCATGTTCAGCATGTTGTTTATTATTCCAAGAGTGATCGCTCCGATTACGGTTCCAAAAATCGAACCCGAACCACCTGTCATAGGTGTTCCACCGATTATGACTGCTGCAATGGCATCAAGTTCATAATTGAGACCGCCGTTAGTGGAACTCATAGAATTCAATCTTGCCGAGAGAAAGACAGCAGAGAATCCTACGGTTATTCCGACTGCTACGTATGACATGAATCTCGTTAGATTTACCTTTATTGCAGAATACTTTGCGACTTTCGGATTGGAGCCCACAGCACAAAGATACCTACCATAACGTGTCTTATTGAGTATTATGGCAAAGACTACCGCAAGACTTATGAAAACGATAACGGGGTTCGGAATTCCTAGAATTCTCCCCATTCCAAGATCCGGGAAGAGCCTACTCTGCGATCTGAATACACCGGCACTTCCTATATACAACGCCATCGATCTGAATATGGCCATGGTACCTAGAGTAGCAATGAAAGGTGCTATCTTGCCAAGGGTGACCATCAATCCGTTAAGAGCTCCAAGTCCAGCACCGAAAAGCAGCCCGATGAGAAGGGCAAAGAATATGGCCCATGCTTCCCCGCCTGCACCAAAAACTCCCAGAAGCCAGTTCAGTGCAAGGATAACAATTCCACCGACCAGTGCAACCATCGAGCCGACCGAAAGATCGATTCCTCCCGAAATTATAACGAAGGTCATACCTAGCGCTATGATTCCAGTATAAGAAACCTGCCTCAAAATATTTAGAAGATTCTGAGTCTGAAGAAAATACGGGCTGGCGAAAGCGGATATCACGAACAGAATCGCAAGAGCTATTAACGGACCAAACTTCTCGTATTCGAATCGTCTACGGACATTCTCTCTTGCCATCTAAGCAACCCCCTTGAGTCCAGTGGCGTGAAGCATTATCTCCTCTTCGTTGATATGTTCTCCTTCAAGGATTCCCATAATCCTCCCTTCTCTCATAACGATCACGCGATTACACATGCCCATGATTTCTTCAAGTTCAGAGGAGATCAGAATACAGGATACACCTTCCCTAACTAGCTCGTTTATGAATCTGTATATTTCTCTCTTCGCGTTAACGTCAATTCCTCTTGTGGGTTCATCAAAGATGAATATTTCGGGCTCCGGATCGAGGGATTTGGCGAGAGACACTTTCTGCTGATTACCACCGCTGAAGAACTCCAGCCTCGTCTTCAGAGATGCTGCCCTGATGTTGAACTTGTCAACGTACTTCTTTGTCTTTTCCTTCTCCAACTTGTTGTTAATAAGTATCTTAGAGTAGGAAGGCAGTGAAATGAGAGTGGTGTTCTTTATCATGTCGAACGAAGTGAGAACTCCGCTTCCCTGGCGGTCTTCAGACAAGTAAGCTATTTTGTTCTTCACGGCATCGATAGGAGACCTAATCTCGACTGATTTTCCGTTGATGCTGATCTTGCCGGAGTCTTTCTTTCTGATACCAATGATCGTCTCGGCAAGCTCAGTCCTTCCGGCGCCCACCAGACCAGCAAAGCCGAGAATCTCACCTTTGCGAAGGCCGAAGGAAATGTCTTCCAGAAGGCCATGCAAAGATAGACCCTCAACTTCAAAGACAATCTCTTCAGAGGGTGAAACCTTCTTGGGAAAGACCTGGCTCAGTTCACGACCAACCATCCTCCTTGCCATTTCTTCTTCATCTGCCTCGTCAGTTTGACTGATGCTAATCGTCTTTCCATCTCTCAGAACCATAACCCTATCGCAGATCTCTTTGACTTCCTTAAGTTTATGAGATATGTAGATGATCGTGACACCGCTTTCTTTGAGATTTCTCATTAGGTCAAAGAGGGTCTCAATCTCATTTAGAGTTAAGACTGTTGTCGGTTCATCCATTATCAATAGCTTAGAATTAAAAGCAATTGCCTTTGCTATTTCAACCATCTGCTTTTGGGCTACGCTTAGCCTTTCAATCTTTTCCTCGGGATGTATTGATTTCTTGAGCTCCTCCAGAAGCGTGACAGTCCTTTTCTTCATCTCTCTCTTGTTAAGAAAGCCCTTACGAGTAATTTCGCTACCTAGAAAGATGTTTTCATAGACGTTGAGTTCGTTGATCAGATTGAATTCCTGTGGAATCATGGAGATGCCTATCGCTTTTGCATGCAAGGGGTCCTTGATATCTACTTCATTACCCTCAAAGAAGACCTTTCCCTCTGTGGGTGTGTAGATTCCACTGAGAATCTTGACAAGCGTAGACTTACCGGCGCCATTTTCTCCGATTATCCCGAAGATTTCTCCCCTGTTTATCTCGATGTCTATATTGTCGAGAACTCTAACCCCTGAGAATTCCTTTGAAATTCCTTGGGTCTTTATTAGGGCATCACCCATTAGGTCACTCCTCAACTTCTCATTGCATCGTCAAAAGCGACGTTTGAAGGCTCAAAGTCAACTTTTCTCACAAAATCGGCTGCTTCTTTCGCTCCGAACTCTCTTTCCATTCCACTGTCTTCCCATTCTACTGATAAGGGGCCGCTATAACCTATGTTATTCAGTTCTCTAATTATCTCTTCAAAATCAACGTCACCGTGACCGAGCGACCTGAAGTTCCATCCGCGTCTAGTGTCACCGAAGGTCATCATTGATCCTAAAATTCCGGCTTTGCCGTCGAGGGTCACTGCGGCGTCCTTCATGTGTACATGATAGATCCTTTCAGCGAAGTCCCTTACGAAAAGGTGGGGTTTGACTCCCTGCCAGATAAGGTGGCTTGGATCGAAATTGAACCCGAGCGTTTTTCTGTAATTGAATACTTCCAACAACCTCTTGGCAGTGTAATAATCGAATGCAATCTCAGTGGGATGAACTTCGAGAGCGAAGGTAATTCCTTCGGCGTCAAACTTATCGAAAATCGGCGTCCAGAGATCAACTATCTCTTGATAAGCATCTTCCACCATTTTCTCCGTTGTCTGGGGGAATGAATACCAGAACTTCCATACTGGAGAACCCGTAAAGCCGGTCACTGTGTAACAGCCCATGTTCTTCGCGGCCGTTGGTGCGTACATCATTTGCTCGATGCCCCATGCTCGAATCTTTTCGGGACTTCCTCCACAGCTTGCCGGTGCGAAGCCGTCAAGTCTGACATCGTACAGATCACCTACACATTGCCCCATTAGGTGTGCTCCGATGGCCCAGCACTTCAGATTGTGTTTTTCGAGGATTCGCCTTCTTTCATCGACGTACTTTGGATCCTTCGCAGCCATTTCGAGATTCATATGATCGCCCCAACATGCTATCTCCAAACCATCATATCCCCATGAACTGGCCTTTTCACAGATTTCTTCGAAAGTGAGATCGGCCCACTGGCCTGTAAATAATGTAACTGGTCTTTTTCCCATGTCAAAACCTCCTGACTACAGATCTACCCAGACGCTTCCCTTCTGGGAGCTCTCGACTGCTTTTCCAATGAATCTAACTCCTGCCAGACCGTCCTCTACTGTGGGGAAGTCGGCGTCAGACAGATCTTCCCCATTTTTCTTTTTTATAAGAGTCGTTGCGAAATTCCTGTATATGTTCGCAAAAGCTTCGTAGTAACCTTCTGGATGTCCCGCAGGTATTCTGGAGATGTTTGCCGCAGACGGGAGCATGTAACCTCCGCCTCTAGAGAGTATCTGAACCGGCCCTCCTACATATGCTACCTTCAGGTAGTTTGGATTCTCCTGTTCCCATTCGATTGAACCTTTGCTTCCGAATATCCTTATCTTCAGGCCGTTGTCATGTCCTACTGCAACCTGTGATGCCCAGAAGACTCCTCTAGCCCCATTGTCGAACCTGACGAGAATCTCTGCGTTGTCATCCAAAGTTCTTCCGGGAACGAATGAGTCAAGACTGGCACAGATGGACTTTAGCTTCAACCCCGTAATATAAGAAACAGTGTTTTCAATGTGACTGCCAATATCACCGACACAGTTCGACTTTCCCGTCTGAGAAGGATCTGTTCTCCAGGAAGCCTGCATATTACCAGTATCTTCCAACCTTGTTGCCAGCCAGTCCTGAGCATATTCGCCCATGACAACTCGGACTTCTCCAATATCGCCCCTACGTACCATTTCTCTGGCATGTTTGACCATTGCATAACCGGAATAAGCGTAGGTGACCGCAAAGAGAAGATTCTTCTCTTTCGCAAGAGCCGCCAGCTCTTTTGCTTCTGATTCATCGACAGTAAGAGGTTTCTCACAAACAACGTTAATATCTGCTTCGAGAAATTCCTTTGCGATTGGGAAGTGAGTAGCATTTGGGGTGCAGATACTCACAAAGTCTATTCCATCTTCTCTAGCAGACTCTTTGGAGGCCATTTCCTTGAAATCTTTGTAGACTCTATCGTCAGAAACACAGAGTTTCTTCGCGGTTCTAACTGTGTCGTCGTAATAGATCGAGAAACAGCCAGCAACAAGCTTTGCAAGACCGTCCATCGCTATTGCCTTTCTGTGAACGTCGCCAATGAAAGATCCCTCGCCACCGCCTACCATGCCATATCTTAACTGACCCGCGGAGGAGACTTCTTTGCCTTCAATCATATTACTCACCTCTCGTCTATATTGAATCTCACAGATGTAGTACGAAGAAAAGGGCGAATTTCCCCTATTCTCTAAAATTATAGCTAAAATGGAACTCAATTCTTGCATGATAATTTGGCAAAGTAGCGGGAGGAAAACGGAAGAATTTTGTGAGAAACAGCATTGGATTCCACTGTTTTCACTATACGGAGGATAATCATCCCAGATCGTTCCTGGAGCGCTTAGAAGAGTGTCGTAACAATAATCGATAGATGCCTTTAATTTTTTGCCCCATAAAAATATTTAAGTGAAAAATGAAAAACGAGCGGGATGCGAACCCCGCCCTAATTGAGGTAAGTTTGAAGTCCTTTTTTGATTCTGCTCTTCATTAGAATGAATATTACGGCAGTTGTCGCGCAGATCCAAAGGATCTGGAGGGCGAAGCTGGCCCAGTTTGAACTCTGATTCAGAATATCTCTCAACGAAACGAATGACCAATAGGTCGGTGACCAGTAGAATATGATCTGTGCTCCTTCTGGAAGGATGAAAGCAAGAATTACGGGCATTAAAAGCAGCCAACCGCTGATCTTCATGTTTGCAATCCCGCTCATCTGTGATGAGGACATAACGCCGATAAGGAAACCAACTACGACTCCAATTATTGAACTAGTAATGGTTACGATAATCAACTTAAGAAGATCAATGCCGGGTATGTCGAAAATCAGAACGGCAAGCAGTGCATGGACAAGAGGGATCAGCACACCCAGAATGCTTCTGCCGAAAATGAGTTCATTCTTTGTGATAGGAGTTACCATGAGAGCCCTCATGGCTCCGGACTCTTTCTCTTCTATTATGTTGAATCCTATAATCATACCGCCAAGAACAAAAGAAATAATGACCACAAAGCTGAAACCAAATACAGTGATCGGAGGAACGAGTCTTCCTCTATCGCTCTCCTCCACTTCGAGCGATCTCCATACATCGAATTGAATTCCAGACAGAATTAGTTTCGCAGCTTCTTCGATTTCTTTCGATTCATTTCCTTGAAAAACGAGGTTATATGATTCTCCGTCATAATATAGGCCGACAACATCGCTCGTGCCTCCGACTCTTTCTTTCAATTCAGCTTCAGATATAGCGAATTCAATATCGCCGAACTTCTTTAAGGTCTCCGCAGTCTCTTCCTGTTCGCTGATAGTAACGAAATTCAGAGAAAGGTTTTGAAACCCGGGCGTAATTACTCTGAAGAAGAATGAAAAAATGATTGGAGCAAGTAGTATGTATATTACCATCTTATCCCGGCTACCATTTACAACATCGATTCTGAAGATATTAAATATTCTCTTAATGCTCATCTCTCTACCTCCTAACCTTTTCTCAGTCGGAGTTTGTAGGTGGTTACTGCTATCAAAAAGGCAGCAACTGCTTCAATTGTCACCAGGACAACGGCGGACGTCTCAACATAACCTAGCTCGGGGAATACAGCGGCCTTCAAGGAGAAGAGAATTGGATAGGTTGGGAGGACTCTCAAGTACCAGGGAGAAAACCCATCCAGAAAATATGAAAGCATTGGCAGAGAGAAAACAACTGTGAGTGCGAGCATTGCTGCCATCGATTGTGAAAGATTCTTGTAGAAACTGGCCGCAATTAGTGAGACGGATGATGAAAGAAAACTTCCGACGGCAACAACTACAATGAGCGGAAGGAAACTCGCTTTTAGGCCTACCGTTAGAGGGGTGAGTATCAGTGTGAAGATCACTCCCAAGATTACCAGAAGAATTACCTTTGCCCCCAGATATTCCCAGATTTTTCCCGGAGTAACTGAGTACGCATGCAGAGTGCTCTGTGATTTCTCACTAAATATCATTGCGAATACCATTATCATACCCATCATTACTGCTTCAAACATGAGGAATACCGGAAGAAAGGATTTGTTCAAAGGAATCTCTGCTCTTGTCTCCTGTATCTCCTGTAGGTATTCAACGTTGCTGTCGGAAATTGAGTTGAATGACCCGGCAAGATAACTCGATACAAGGAGTTTCAAGAATTCTCTTGTCTCAGCGGTTTCGTGACCCTGGAACACGAGCTCTACTGATGGATAAGACCGGTCCCCTCCTATAACAATACCGATGCTATTGAAATTTCTGTTCATCATTTTGTCAAGTTCTTCCCGATCTTTTGCGAATGAAAGCGAAATCTCAGTGTCTTCTTCGATGAGCCCCATAGTAGTAGCCAACTCTTCCTGTTCTACCATTAGGACTAGTTGTGTGTCAGTTGAGAGATCTTCTGGAATCAAGAAAGTCATTAACAGAAAGTAGGCGACTGCCAACCCTACTGTAAGCAGAAAGAAGTGGCTTCGCCAGCCGAGTTTGATCTCTTTCAGCGTGTTAGTGAAGAGTCTCATTATCTCAACTCCTCTCCCGTTGCTTTTATAAATATCTCTTCGAGAGTGGCCTCCTTAGAGTGAATCGTCTCGATTACTTCAGAGTTGAGCAGAGAATTTAGTCTTTCTCTGTCAGCCGGATGGGTCAGCGAGATCTTTTCCTTTCTTAGTGAACCATTCGCTTTGTACTCGACTTCTACCAGACGTTTCCCGTACTTCAGTTTCAGGTTCCTTGGAGAGTCGATGAGGGAGATCTCTCCAGAAACTATAAATGCCACTCTATCACACAGTTCATCTGCTACATGCATGTTATGAGTCGTTAGGAATATCGTGGTGCCTTCCGTGTTTTTTTCTTTGATAACCTTTCTTATTGATGAGGAAGTCGAGGGATCGAGCCCCGATACGGGCTCGTCAAGGAACCAGATCTTCGGATTGTTAATGAGAGAACGGGCAAAGACAAGTCTTTGCTGCATTCCCTTCGAGTACTCCCCTGCCTTCTTTTTAGCAGCTTCTTTGAGACCGACCATTTCCAGTAAATTCATTGGATCTGCTGTGGGTACATCATAAAGGCTAGCAAAGTATTCAAGGTTTTCGAGACCCGTTAGCTTGAGATAAAGATTTGGATTTTCGAAAGATACGCCGATCCTGTTATAGAATTCTGAGGTGGTTTTTGAAACATCTACATCCATAACCCTTGCAGAGCCCTTCTGGAGGGGTAGCAGGCCGGTCAATATCTTTTGGGTTGTCGACTTTCCTGCCCCGTTAGGACCCAAGAAGCCGAAAACTTCACCTTCTTTTACTTCAAATGAAATGCCCTTTACCGCATATTCCGTATTTCTACTGTACGAATAATATAGGTTATTGACTTCAATCATAGTCTTCTCTCCTTTTCATGCCGTATTCGAGCAGCTTGATAAGTGAAAGATACTTATCTCTTGCTCGTTCTGAAAGCATTCCTTCACTGTCGGATCTGACCATTTCGCTCAGCGAGAGCATAAAGGCAGTGATGAGCTTCGCAGCCATTTCTGGATCGACCCACTCAGCGATCTCACCGGTATCTTTTCCCCGTTTAATCAAAGAACTGATCAGGTCGTTGCTTGAGGGAGAGTACTCTCCCAGGATTTTGTTCATCAATGATTTGTTTGCGACCAAATCATCGCTGATTTTTGAAAGCCGGGGATCATCTTCGGCCATCTTGATTGCGGCTCCAACCATAATTCTCAGAATTTCGAAAATGCTTGATCTCTCAAGAGAGTCTCTTATACCGGTCATCATCTGCATCTTCTTTTCGAAAACAATGTCCAGTATATACTTGAAGATATCACTCTTGTCTCTGAAGTACTGATAAAAACTACCTTTAGGAATAGAGGATTTTCTTACTATTTCATTTACCTTGGCGTTTTCAAAACCATTCTCGGCAAATTCATCTACGGCTGCTTCGATTATTCTTTCCTTCTTTTCGTCAGGCAAATTGAAAAATGTCTCTGTAGGCATCTACTCACCTCCTAATGACCAGATAGTCATATGACCGATCAGTCATATTATACATTACCAGACACACCTTTCGCTAACATGACTGAACGGTCATGTTAAGTTGAGATTAAAGGAAAGGTCCAGAATCAAGCCGATTTCGCTAGATCTCATGAAGGGTCTCTTATCACACTTGGTACAGAATCTGAAGCTAACTGCACAAGATCAAAAGAAGCGAATAATCAGTTGGCTTTGCTTTGATATATTACTTATCATTCGTGATAGATGAAGAGTCACCGAAGAATAAAAAAAGAGAGCGGCATCTCGCCGCTCTCCAAGGAAATTGCAGCTTACTCAAGAACGTCAATAGTTATTAGTTTCAGTGGAATGATAACCTTTGGTTCGACGCTTGCACCGTTGATGATTCTCTGAGCCGCAATCACTGCCATTTCCATCTGCAGGTAGGGCTGCTGCTGAACTGTTGCAATCATTTCTCCAGCCTTAATTGCAGCAATTGCATCGTCAGTCGCATCGATTCCGACGATCTTGATTTCATTCAGCCTTCCTGCGGCAATCGCCGATCTTACAGCACCCAGAGCCATTTCGTCATTGTGGGCGTAAATTCCATCCAGAACAGGGTTCCCCTGTAGAATGTCGTCAGCGACTCTAGCGCCTTCTTCCCTTGAGTAATTTGCTGTCAGTGATGCGACGACTTCAATACCGGGGTACTTCTTCATCTCGTCCATGAAACCGGCTTGCCTGTCTACTGACGAGGGCGCACCGGGAATTCCCTCAAGAATCGCAACTCTGCCTTTTCCGTCAAGAGCCTCTGCCATGGCGACTGCGGCCAGCATTCCGGCTTCTTTATTATCAATATCAAGATGCTGCGCCACAACTCCTCCATTCGAAGGTCTTGTAACTGTAATTACCGGGATTCCGGCTGCATTTGCTTCAAGAACTGCCGAGACTATTGCATCTGAATCAACTGGATTGATGATAAGTACATCAACCCTTCTCGTTATTAGATCTTGAATCTGAGCAAATTGAGTTTCCGGTTTGTCCTGTGCGTCTAGAACGATCAGTTTCAACCCAAGTTCACTTGCCTTTGCCTCTCCACCCTCTTTCATGGTTACGAAAAAGGGATTCGCCAGCGTGGAAACTGAGAATCCAATGGTCTTGGCCGCAAGGCCAGTTAGTGCCAGCAATCCAACCATCAAAACTACCAAAAGCATTCGTTTCATGTTACCCCTCCTTTTTGATAGGTAATCTTAATCACTACGTTTTGCCAGTACGGCAACGAGTATTATGACTCCTTTAACGATTTGCTGGAAGAACGATGAAACTCCAACTAGATTCATTCCATTATCAATAACACCTATTACCATGGCTCCCAGGAGTGTACCCAACACGGTTCCCACTCCTCCTGAAAGGGAGGCTCCGCCAAGTATCACCGCAGCGATGACATTCATCTCAAGCCCTTCTGCAGCGTTCGGTTGCGCCGATAGCAATCTGGAAGTTATGAGAATGCCACCAAGGGCGCTCGTGAGGCCGGAAATTGCGAAAGCAAGCACCCTGTACTTCTTGACAGGAATTGCTGATAACCTGGCAGCTTCTTTGTTAGCTCCGATCGATTTAACATATATACCATGTTTGGTTTTGTTCAGTACAAAGAAGGCAAGAGCGAAGACCCCGGCGGCAATAATCGTTGATACCGGCACTGGACCGAGATAACCAGCGCCCATTATACCGAAATTAACCGGCAATCTAGATATTGGTTTTCCTCCCGTCCACACTAGCGCTACTCCTCGCGCAATTCCCATCATTGCAAGCGTTACTATGAAGGATTGAACTCTTCCGTAGACGGTGAGAACGCCATTTGTAAGCCCTATACCGATTCCCATAGCCAATCCCGCAATCATAGCAATAAATATTGAGCCCGTAGCGGTCAGAACCGCTGCGGTTGCAACTCCTACCAATGCCGCGGAAGAACCTACAGAAAGATCTATCTCTCCAGTTAGGATGACGAAGGTCATTCCGATGGCGACTATTAGGGTTATCGACACCTGCCTGGTTATATTGAGCAGATTTCTGGAATTGAAGAAGAAGGGAGATATCACTGAGAAGACTACCATCAGGATCACAAGAATTAGAATCAGTCCCAACTCTCCTTTGAGCATCTTCAGAAATTTTGCCCAAAACGCAGATCTATCCGTTTTCTCGATATTCTTTTCCATCTGCCCTAACCTCCAAGTGCCAGTGTCAATAACTGCTCTGTTGACGATTCTTTACCGACTAACTCTCCTACTATTTCACCCTTTCTTATAACAAGTATTCGATCACAGATCGCACTCATCTCCCTGAACTCAGAAGACATTATTAGAATTCCCGTGCCACGGTCGGCAAGATAATTTATCAGAGAATAGATCTCAGTCTTTGCGCCAATATCGATTCCGCGGGTCGGTTCATCTAGAATCAGGATATCGGGTTCACCGCATAGCCACTTCCCAATAACTACTTTCTGTTGATTACCGCCGGAAAGATTTTGGACTGCCATCTTTATGTCTAGCGGACGTACTCTCAACCTTTCACATGTATCCTTTGCGAGCTGCGATTTCTTCTTGTTGGAAACTACCCCTTTGCTAATGGCAAGATCGATATTTGCAACACAGATATTGTGCTCTACGTTAAGCCTTAGAAAAAGACCTTGGCCCTTTCGATCCTCAGGGATGAAGGAAATGCCGCGTTTCTTTGCATCATCAGGCGACTTCAGACTTACGGCCATGCCTGCGATCGAAATATTACCCTGCACAGACCTGTCGGCTCCGAAGAGTCCAAGTGCTATCTCACTCTTTCCAGAGCCAATTATTCCAGTAATTCCCAGTATCTCCCCTTTTCTCAGAGAGAAGTTGATTGGAGCAAACATCTTTTCTGTTCTGAACTCTCTCACTTCAAAGAGCATCTCTTCTGATGAAGTCCCTTCTCGAACGGGGAACTCCTCTTTGAGCGTTCTTCCCAGCATTGATTTTACAAGCGTTTTCAGATCTACCGAACGAATGTCGAATGTTCCAGCGTTCTGGCCGTCTCTTAATACAGTCGCCCTATCACAAACGCGAAAAACCTCATCTAGGTGGTGAGATATGTAGATCATGTTTACTTCTTTCTTCTTCAGGTCATCCATGATTTTGAAGAGTGTGTCAATTTCCGCTCTGCTCATACCGGTTGTAGGTTCATCCAGAAGAAGAATATTCGCATTGATAGAGAGAGCTTTGATGATTTCTATTATCCTTTTCTTGCCAAGTCCCAAATCGCCCACAAAAGCACTCGGATCCACAGCAATTGCAAAGGAGGAAAGATACTTTGCCGCTTTATCCAGAAGCTCTCTCTTTTTGATGGAGCCAAAGAAAGACTTTGTTGGCTCGTGGCCAAGGAAAATGTTTTCAGCAACCGTAAGAGAGTCCACCAGACTAAGCTCCTGATATATTGCGCCGATTCCTTTGTGCCTAGCATCGACAGGGTCTTCGATCGTCACACTTTTCCCTCTCACTTGAATCGATCCGGAATCCATTTTGTGGACACCGGTAAGGATTTTGATTAACGTTGATTTTCCAGCGCCGTTCTCCCCAAGAAGCGCGTGAACTTCGCCCTCGGCAAGTTCGAAACTTACATCTTTCAGTGCGTGTATACCTCCAAAAGATTTATGGATTCCTTCGAGCTTCAGCACAGTTTCAGGCACTTCTTACACCCGCTTTCCTAGCAAATCCCGTACGCTCTCTGACGAAGGGATAGAAGTCTGAGCACCGGAAATTGTTGTACTTAACGCTCCAGCTGCATTTGCCCATGCTAGAGACTGTCTCAGGCTTTCACCTTTTGAAAGGGCTGCCGCCAGCGCTCCGGAAAAAACATCTCCAGCAGCAGTAGTATCAACGCAGTTAACTTTGAAGGGATCAAGCTCTATAAAGCAGTCTTCATCGAGGCCCACGATGCCCTTTTCGCCCAGAGTAACTATCGGCAATCTGAAACCCAGCAGCCTAAGTTTCTCAAGAGCATCACGTGCCGACTCTTTATCACGTACTTCTATACCGGTGAGTATCCTCGCCTCCGTTTCGTTTGGTTTTATGAGATGAACCAAAGATGCAATGGAATCGGGAAATCCCTGTCTTGGGGCAGGCGCAGGATCGACAATGGTAAACATGCCTTTCTCGTGAGCGATTTCTATTGCCCTGTAGATAGTCTCTTCTGCTATCTCCATTGTTAGCAAAAGAATTCTTCCCGATTGGAAGAGATCCGAGTTCCTCTCTACATCAGCGGGAGAGAGTAATGCGTTGCTGCCTGGAGTGAATGAAATCGAGTTCTGGCCCTTCTTATCAACTCGTATCATTGCTATTCCGGCTGTTCTTTCGGGATCTCTGAGAATTCTGGAAGTGTCGACTCCCTTTTCACTCATCAAATTAACCAACTCTACGCTGAATCTGTCACCGCCGAGTTTAGTGAACATCTGAACCTTGGCGCCATTCATTGCAGCCGCGACCGCCTGATTGCCACCTTTACCGCCCGGATAGGTACTGAAGTTGTCCGTAAGAACTGTCTCACCTGGCTCTGGAAGGCTGTCCATTACCATAACAAGATCCATATTCATACTTCCCATGCACAGAATCTCTCCGTTGAAGTCGAAATCAACCATCTTTAGCCTCCCTTCGAAGAGACTCGACACTTTTCATGAACTTCTTCACTCTGTCGGGATCCACAGGATTCTTCCAGTTGTTGTCTTTCTTGAAGTAACTGCCAACAATCGCTCCATCAGAAAATTTCAGCAACTCACTCGCATTAGCTTCCGTTAGGCCGCTGCCGATTATTACGGGAACGCCAACGGTATCGCTGAAACTCCTTACTTTCTCAGCATCGGGTGCTTGTCCTGTTTCAAATCCAGTAACTATTAGTACTTCTGCGCCTTCAGACTCTGCATCGTGGGCCTGTTCCTCCACACTTCTGTCTGAAATGATGAAATGGCTTCCATGCTTGACATTGACGTCGCACATGAACTTGACGTCTTCTGCGCCGAGGAGTTTTCTGTATCTTGCGAGTTCTGCCCCGATACCTTCTGTCAAACCGGCGTGAGAAACATATGCATTCACCCATTCGAAGACTCTTATCCATCTGGCTCCTGCTGCAACAGCCGCTGCAAGCGAAACCTTCCCTCCATTGAGATGGCAGTTCACTCCCACTGGAATTCTGACGGCTTCCCGAACCTTCTGAGTCGCCACTGCCAGGGCTGCTGAGGTTTCATGACCGATCTTCTCACCCTTGAGATAAGGGAAGTCCCAGATATTCTCTATTTGAAGTCCGTCGACGCCGCAATCCTCCATGGTTATTGCCTCTTCAACGGCGATCTTGAGTATTTCCTTCATTCCAAACCTGGCAGAATCATATCTTGGCGAACCTGGGAGGGGACGCAGGTGTATCATTCCAATAATGGGTTTATCGATTTCGAATATTTCTTCAAGAACTTCCTTGTTTCTTTTCACGATTACCACCTCTCTGTCTTTCGGCGCAGCTGCAAAACAGTATCCTTGATCGATGAATAGAGAAAATATCTAGAAATCTACTCCGGAAACGAGTATGATGTTCGCGTAGGGAGTGAACTCTCCTGTCTTCACGAATACTTTGACTTCTTTGCCTTGGAGACTGCCATTTAGAACTAGATCCTTAAATTCTGGATGAGGGATATTCTCCTCTACTATGTCGTTCCCCTTGTTCTTGATTTGCGAAACAATTTCCTTCAGTTGTGAATAGATTTCGGGGCTTACCGATTTGGTTTCGTCAGCAATAATTACCTTCTCGATTTCAAGTTCCTCGAGTACGACCTTAACGACATCTACGAACCTGGGGAGATCCCTTCCTACCGATACATCGATGCAAATTGTGTTTTCGTGCCTTGGAAATGGAAACCCTCTGTCTGTAATAACTAACATGTCGCCGTGGCCAAGTCTTGCCACTTCTCTTGCAAGATCGTTGTGAAGAATACCCTTTGTCTTCATTCTTTCACCTCCATTGATTTGTCATATTTCAGTTGATTCCCTCACTATAAGCTGTGAATCCAGCTCTATCTTTCTCGTGTGGACATCTTCACCACTCTGCTTCTTCATTATCTTCTCAAGAAGCAACTTCATTGCTGCCCTTCCGGCTTCATACTTCGGCTGATTCACAGTCGTCATCGCCGGGATTACTAGTGACGAGTAAAGAACATTGTCAAACCCCGCGATGGAGATATCTATCGGAATCTTTAAACCATGCTGTTTTGCTGCCTCGATTGCCCCCCACGCCATCATGTCATTCCCGGCAAAAACAGCAGTAGGTCTGTTCTTAAGTTTCAATATTTTCTGCTTCATTATCTTGAATCCGTCTTCATATTTGAAGCTACCGTAATAGATTCTTATATCTCCTTTGCGTATTCCATCTCTCTCGAGCTCGCTGCAGAATCCCTGAAGCCTTCTTACTGCGCTGGGCACATCTCTTGGCCCTGCTATGCAGGCGAATCTTTTGTGGCCTTTGTTTAGTAAGTGTCTGGCTAATTGAGCAGAACCTTTGAAATTATTCGTGTAGATTACGTCAATTAGTGGATTCTCGATTGTGAGATGCCTGTCAAGAATCACCATGGGCATTCCATCTGAGAGATCTGCTAGAAGCCCCTCTTCCATTCTGGGCGCAACATTGATCACACCATCAACTCCGTGGCCAAGGAAGGAAATCAACGTCTCTTCTTCTCTGTAACTCTTTCCGTCGCTGTTGCAAAGAAACATCTGATAATCGTGATCGAGGGCAATGCTTTCCACGCCTCTTGCAATTTCTGCGAAGTACGGATTAGTTATATCTGGAACCAGAAGTCCAACCAGGAATGACTTTCGAATTTTCAGACTTCTTGCAATTTTACTTGGTCTGTACTGAAGGGCGTTTATGGATTCAAGGACAGTGCTTTTTAGTTCAGGACTCACGAACTTCTTCCCAGATATTACGTTTGACACTGTGGCGACCGATACTCCAGCATGTTTGGCAACATCTTTCATATTAGCCATTTCATCGACCCTCACTCGATTTCTAGTTAAACGTTTAGTTAATCGTTTAACTACAGTGTATCATCCATGAACTTGTATTCAAAACCCAGTCATGTTTGAATGAAAGCAGTTATCTTTGAAGGAGGGTGATTAAAATAGTTTTGCTNNGCCATGATTGGATAATCTGAATGTTTGGCTTTGCAGAAGCGAAAAACTATTCACACGAAAACTGTTCGAAATCGCATTCGGCTTAGTGTTTGTGGAAATTGATCAGATTGTATTATGATGTATGAGTTTTTTGTAGTATTATTGCACAGAAGTCATCGTGGGAGGTGGTTATGTGAGCTTAGAGAAGAGGCTTTACAAGTCTAGAAAGGACAAAGTGATAGACGGTCTGGCTGCAGGAATAGGGGAGTATTTAGGAATCGATCCGGTGATCGTAAGATTGGTCTTTGTTGCACTTGTTTTTGCAGGTGGAGCCGGTTTGTTGATTTATATCATCGGCATGTTCATAGTGCCGAGGGCTCCAATCAACAAAGAGAACAATGTTGTGATAATGGATGAGGAGGGTAAGCCGATAGAAGAGGGAGAGAAAGAGGTGCTTTCGGATGACAAAAGCAAGCTGATTATTGCTGGGCTTCTCATTGTTTTTGGCATAGCACTCTTGTTGGGGTCATTCACTCCCTGGAACATTTTCAGCGGGATATTCTGGAAGTTTGTTATTGGAATAGTATTGATAGCAGGTGGAGGGTTCGTAATCTATAAGTCCGTAAGCAGGAGCTGATTATATGAGAATTGCGATGGGATTGATTTTCGTCTTGGTTGGTGTCTTGCTGATCTTTGGATTGTTCACTGGAGACACACTTCTCAATGCCCTGGTCAATCTCGCAAATTACTGGCCGGTAATTCTTGTCCTGGTCGGGTTAAGCATTCTTTCGAGCGTAAAGGCCCTTCGCTGGATCAGATACGTTAATGTCCTGCTTATTGTCGCTTTTGTGCTGTTCATATTCTTTTGGCCCTCGCCATTTCTCTCGGGCGAGAAAGCCGTTAGGAATTCTGTGACACTTGAAGCTTCTGAGTCTTCCAGAAGCATTGAGATTCTACTCAACCTTGCGATGGCTAACATTACTGTTGAATCATTGATGGAAGATGTAGCGTCTTCAACGTTTGCGGTAGTCGAATATTCAGTTCGAGGCACCGATCTCAGGATTGAAGAGGATAGTACGCAGCTATCTCAAAGGTTTGTGATAAGACCTGATTCAAACGTCTCTTGGCTTGGAACAAGTACCGTTGTGATTAAGCTGAACCCAGATTATAACTATGTGCTCAAGTTTGACAGCGCGGTAATGAATGGCAGGTTCAATCTGGCTGAGCTGAAAGTTGACGAACTGAAGTTGAACGGGGCTGTTATTAAGACAAAATTGATTATACCTGAAGTGGGCCCCTCAAATACTAAAGTCAATGCTGCCATTATCAACTCAGAGGTTTTTATCCCAGACGGTATTAGGTCTATTCTGAAAGCTAATGCTGCCATACGGAATATTAGAACAGATCTGTCATATACCGGAGACAAAGAGTATGTGTTTGAGGGTTCAACATTTGACTTCAGCTCATATCTTACTTTTGACAGTGCAATAATGAATCTGAGAGTCCTACGCTGAAGCCAGTTTTAGAGCTTTGTCGCAAATGGAGATTTCCATGGGCAGGGTTCCGACAACCTCCCCATCCATCTGAATAATTACATCTCTGTCGCTTATGACAGAAATAGATCTGGCGTTTCTGTAGCTTACTGTATCTACGACTAGATGTTCACCGCGATAGATCTTCGGGAAGTGGTAAAGAAGACGGAGCTTTGACATCTTTGAGACACCAACTATGTCCATGAGCCCATCATCCACAAGTGCTTTGGGGGCGATTCTCATTCCTCCTCCAAAGTAGTTTCCGTTTGCCATAGTAAGAAAAAAGAATCTGTCCGAGAACTTTTCTCCGTCAATGGTGAAACTTAGCGGATAAGTTCTCGAAGTGATGAATTCGATCAGAAAGGAAAGCAAGTATGCCATCTTTCCACTGGTCTTGAATCTCGATTTGTTCATTCTGTTAGTGATTGCCGCATCGAAACCTGCTCCAACAACGTTTACGGCATATCTAGTTGAATTAGTGCCGTTGAAATCTTTGAAGTTTACCCTTAGCAGGTCGATCTCGCGAATTCTCTTTCCAGATGCTATTTTCACCATTTCTCTGTAGTCTTGTTTAAGGTTTATGGCTCTCGCGAGATCATTTCCTGAGCCAACGGCGACTATGCCGATAGAAGCTCCCGAATTGCCAGCTTTCATTCCGTTTATGACCTCATTCAGAGTCCCATCTCCGCCAACACTTATTATTCTCTCGTAGCCGCTGTTAAGAGCCACAAACTGCAGAGCATCGCCTATACCCGTCGTTATGTGTAGGTCATAATCACCAAGTTTTTCGCGAATCAGTTCGGAGATGTAGCTTTCAAACTCACGGCCTGCTTGACCATGACTGGCATTTGGATTAACTACTACGAGCGTATTCAAAACACTTTACCTCCGCTTAAGCTACGATGGTAGATTCTATCACAAGTTATCAGACCACAGACTCGAGTTTGTGGACAATGAAACTTGCTACATCTTCAGCAAAAGTGCCTGGCCCGAATCCCGCATCGTATCCTAATTCCTTTGCCAGTTCATGAGTTATTCTTGCTCCACCTGCCACCAAGACGATCTTCTTTCTAATGTTTTCCGCTTCAAGAAGCTCCACAAGGGCAGTCATATTCTTCAGATGAACGTTCTTGGCAGTTACAGTTTGAGATACCAGAATAGCATCGGCTTTTAGTTCAATTGCCCTTGCTACCAACTCCTCGTTTTGGACCTGGCTACCTAGATTGTGAGCATCAATGTTCCTGTATCGTTCCAACCCATAGTGACCTGCAAAGCCTTTCATATTCATTATTGCGTCAATGCCAACAGTGTGAGCGTCCGATCCCGTGCTAGCTCCAACCACAACTACCTTTCTCCCTATCCGCTCTTCAATGAACCTGTCGATCTCCTCCATAGACAGTTTCTCCATTGCTATCTTGGGAACTCTAATAGAAGTGTAGTCAACTGAATGGGAGGATTCTCCGTATGCTACAAAAAAAGTGAATCCGGTCGTCATCTCTCTTGAAAACGAGATCTGAGGATTTTTTAGGCCCATCTTTCGCATCAATAATCTAGCAGCCTCATCGGCCTCGGGACCAAATGGGACAGGAAGGGTGAAACTCAGCTGAACTTTGCCGTCGTTCATCGTGTCTCCGTAGGGAGTGATCCTGGTGAGATCTACTGCAGCCGGAAGATCATTCTTTTTGTATGAGTTTTTATCCATCACAACTCCCTCCAAGCATCTTCTCGATAAATGGATTCCTGTAGCTGTTTCCCTTTTTTACGACTCCCTCCAGTCCCTTCCCGCCGTGGAGTGATCGCCTTATGTTTGCAAAAGTTCCCTTCTCTAGTGTCTCAAACAAACCTACTGATTGAATTTCCTTCAGTAGATCCACGGCTTCATCTAACACTCTGGAAGCTCTTTCCTGGATTATGCCGTCTTCTTTGAATACTATCTCATCACTGAGATTTCGCAGGTTATTGAATATGTACCGTGCGTTTTCAATTGCAAGGTACCTATCGCTCATGAAGGGAGTGTGAATCGCTTCAGTAAGCATTCCTAAAAGTTGAATACCCTGATTAGTCATGATGGAAATCACATTGAAAAGAGTATCCTGAGCGTAACCCATGAAGATGTTTCCTGTCATGAACTTTGTAGGAGGCATGTATTTCAGTGGCGCCTTCGGAAATATCTCCCGGCTCATCTGCGCTTGAGCAAGTTCGTACAGGAAGCCGTTTTCTATTGAGGGATCCATTTCGAAAGCGTGCCCAAGACCCATCTGTTCCTCGGGAATACCTGCCATTAATGCCAGCCTTTCGTTTATGAACTGGGAAGCCAGTACCGTGTGTACTTCTTCATAAGCATCGGCCGTAGTGAGGTAGTTATCTTCACCGGTATTGATTATTACTCCGGCGAATCCATTAATGACCCTTGAAAAGTATTGGTCGATTATGGTCCTCTTCATGTTTATATCTCTGAAGAGGATCCCATAGAGTGCATCGTTTAGCATTACATCAAGTCTTTCAATAGCTCCCATTGCCGCAATTTCCGGCATGCAAAGTCCGGAGCAATAATTACAGAGCCTGATATATCTTCCTACTTCTTCTCCAACTTCATCAAGCGCAGACCGCATTATTCTGAAATTCTCTTGAGTGGCGTATGTTCCACCGAAGCCTTCCGTTGTCGGTCCAAAGGGGACATAATCCAGAAGGCTCTGCCCCGTCGATCTGATTACTGCTACTATGTCGGCGCCTTGCCTTGCTGCCGCCCTTGCTTGAACCACATCCTCATAAATGTTTCCAGTTGCTACTATCACGTAGAGATAAGGTTTCTTGCCTTCGCCCAGCTCCTGTATAAGAGAGTCGCGCTTAACTCGATTCAAGCGAATCTTCTCAACTGTCTCTTCCACTAAACCGTCGATAGCTCCAAAGACTTCGACTTCAGGTCCGTAACCGAGACTTCTTAGGTCAAGTCTGCCATGTGAGATCTCCTCGGCAATTCTCTGTGGAGAGAGACCGGTTACGAGTATGGCATTGCCTATTGCGTATGCTGCGCCTTCGCTTAATAGGTTCGCGGATTTGAGGTGATCGACAACTACGTTTGACATTGGAACATCGTACTCATCGACTCCATCTATCCCGAGAAGCCTACATATTGCTCTCTCTACACTTACTGTAGTATGTTCGTTGACGAAATTGTGCACTGCGTCAGCTATCTTTCGAGAGTAATTCCGCGCTTCTTCTACTTTATTCCAGTCTAAGTTCAGTTTTCCTTTCATTCACAGCCTCCCACAATACTGCCTTTTATCAGCTCTATGAATTCCTTGTCAAGTCCCATAATACGGGCGATTGCAATAGCCTCCTTCGGAAAGATTACTTTGTCCCTCATTTCTATAAGTGAGTGGTCAACGTAGTAAGAAATCTCCCTGTCTCTTTCGGTTTCAATTCTGTGGTGATCAACACCTTTAATCATAAATAACTGGGCGGAGTTGATTTGGAGTGCCTCCTCGTAATGAGATGTGAAAATGGAGCGGCACTTGGGGTTGCGACCGAGATAATCGGCAGAGGCTATCAAGAAAGCGGGACCTTCAACAGGATTAGTGCTCCGACCGATCTCGTCGAACAGGAACAGGCCCGCGATTTCCGCTTGAACTATCTCTATTGCTTCTTTCAGGTGTTGAATTTCTCCCGCAAACGACGACAGCCCATCGGTGAAAGACTGTTTGTCCCCGCTGAAATAAACCACCGACTCGTACACGGGAATAAAAGCTTTATTTGCAGGAACAAAGAGACCGTACTGAAACATTGTTTGAAGAAGAGCGACACTCCTGAGAAGAACGGATTTCCCGGTCATGTTACCGCCAACGATGACAACCTTTCGTCCAAAGTTTGCTGAAAATGGCTGGAACTCCTTCCCCTTTTTTCTGAGGCTCTCGGATATCTCTGGATTGAAGAGATCTTCGAACTCATACTCTCCAGAAGAGATTTCTGGTTTCCTCAAGCCTAGCTTCTTATTCAGATCGGTGAGAGCGATTACTAGGTCTATGTTTCCGGTCTTGTTAATCGCTTCCTCGAGGACGTCACGATACTCTCTTAGTCTATCCGAAAGATCGGCTCTCACCCTCCTCTCAATCTCGAAGTTCTTCTGAACAAGTTCATCAAGACTCTTGGTATGTTCTCCACCTATACGCTGTAACCTGTGAAGCTCCTTCCTAACCTCACCGAGTGCATCGTCGAAGTTATTGGAGATATAGAAGCTCTCTGTTTGGGAATTATCAGGGTCTAGAATTGAAAACACGGGCGAAAGGCATGGAAGTTGCATCCATGAGCCGCAAGTTCCTAGTTCTTCCCTTAGCTTTTCGCACCAGTAAGTGAAGCTCTTGATTTCAAAGAGCTCTATATCCTCAAGCAAATTTCCACCGGAGAGGTTTGAGATTGTACCCCTAACATCCCGGATCCTTGATAAAATTCGCTTAAGTGAAGGTACGATCTCTTCCTTCTTGAGAATCTCCTCTTGCCTTCTGTGAATTTCTTCTATTGACTTTCTGTTGGTAAGAAAGGTGAGATTACGCAGCGCCTCTCTTCCAATAGGTGTTATTGGCTCAATGAGAGAGATTATGTATTCAAATCCGCAGTCAAGGTATTTCAATTTGCCGTCTCCTCCAGAACATCGATTACGGGAACACTGATAAACTTCTCCAGGGCTTCTACAAGCTCTCTTGACTTGACACTGAAACCTGTTGGCGAATAAGGGTTCACCGTTACCGCGATGAGATTGGCTGGATAAACAACTTCAAGTCTTCCTCCGGATCTTTCGTACTTCACGAGAGTTTGTTCGTCAACGAAAATACATGAAAAATCTCTAATTACTACTCTCGTTCCGGGTTCTGCAAGACGAAGCAAAACGGAAGATGTCAGTGATCCGTTTATGTAGATTGTTTTCCCCACAGTATCTGTGCTTGAGTACGATGCTGTCAAGGATGAGGAGGATAGTCTTTCAAAGACCCCATTATCATCTATCCATACACCGATCTCGAGGGGGAGTAGGCGATTTCGGAGCTCTCTTTCTGCACCGGGAAGAGAGATCAGCTTCACCGCAAAACGTGTCTTTCTTACTAATTCTTCTAAGTTCATCGACAGAGCTGCACCGGTTGCAAGGATTATTCCGTCCGATATTCGTGGAGCTCCGGGGCTAAGTCTCGATGTAGAACCATCTATAAGAACCTTATCACAGCCATAGGATTTCAACGTCTTTACAGTTTCGCACAGATAGTCCAAAATAGATGGCCCCGAAATTATTACTTTCCCAGCAGTCTCTGCTCTTGCGAAGACCGTTCTGCCGAGAGGGGATCTGTAATCCCTCAGGTCTAACACAGTGGCGGAAAACCGTCGGTTGTGGAAGTCCTTCTCGGATGTTGCGAAATAAGTGCCTTTACTGACATTGATCTCGGGCTTTTTATTCAGGTAAATCTGGTCTATCTTCTCACCTTCAAGTCCCGTTGATGTCAGTCCAACAGAGACTCCCTCTTTTCTAAACTCTCTCAACAGCCGATTAAGTACGACCGTCTTACCGGTGTTCTTTTCCAGGCCGATCACGGATACTGTTTCAATTCCATCGGTTAATTCAATGACGCTGATGGGAGGTCTCATTCTCCAGTGAAGAGCAGCAATGCTTCGCCGTCAACTGCCTTCTCTCCATTGCTCTTCTCGACAGTTGTACGAACCAGTAGTCTCTTTTTCTCTTCGTTCTTTTCGAGGATTTCGATAGTGATCTTCACTTCCTCTTCCAAAAAGATTGGCTTCAAGAACTTGACTTCTTGTTTCATGTAGATAGAACCCGGTCCAGGAAAGTCATTTCCAAGGATGGCCGAGATGATTCCTACAGAAAGCATCCCGTGAGCTATCCTCCTTCCAAAACGTGTGTTTTTCGCGAATTCTTCGTCAGTATGAACAGGATTCTTGTCGCCAGTCAACTCGGCAAATGAATCTACCATAGCTGTTGTGATCACTCTCTTTGTAGAGAAACTTTTGCCTTCATAGAAATCTCGAAATCTCATTTCTTCACCTTCTTTTCTTTCCACTTCTTAATTCTTTCTCTTCTCTGAAGGGTCGTGGGTTCGAAACTCATGGAATTTCCATAAAGAAGGTCGGAGACACCCGTAAACTCGTATTTCTCTTTATAGAGACTGTCATCAACGTCGCTGGAAGTATCCTCCGGCTCATGATACGTGGTTATTACCCCTTCATAATTTCTTAGAACGACTACTCTATCTGACTCGGAGATGTTGTACTGGGGCATCACTCTAATCTTACCGCCTCCGCCGGGGGCATCGACCACGAACGTTGGGACGCATAGTCCCGAAGTATTTCCAATCAAAGACTCCATGATTCCTATTCCTTTCCTTATGGAAGTTCTGAAATGGCCAATTCCTTGAGAGAGATCGCACTGATATATGTAATAGGGTCTAACTCGTATTTTGACAAGCTGGTGTACGAGCTCCATCATTATGTAGGGGGAATCATTCACTCCTCGAAGGAGAACGGATTGATTTCCCAACGGTATTCCTGCATCAGCGAGCATTTCGCATGCTCTCGTAGAATCGGGAGTGATCTCCAGTGGATGGTTGAAATGAGTGTTAATCCAAATCGGGTGGTATTTTCTCAGCATTTCTACAAGTTCGGGAGTCACTCGTTGGGGAAGAACGACAGGTGTCCTGGTGCCAATTCTGATTATCTCCACGTGGCGGATCTTTCTCAGCTCGCTAAGAATGTACTCGAGATATTCGTCTCCTACAAGCAATGCATCTCCTCCGGAGAGCAGCACATCTCTTACCTCTGGGGTTTGCCTAATGTATTCAAGTGCATCGTCAATTTCCTTTCTCGTTCTTGGCTTATCGAGTTGACCGGCAAATCTTCGTCGTGTACAATGCCTACAGTACATCGAGCACTGGTCTGTAATTAGAAAGAGGACCCTGTCGGGGTATCTGTGAGTGAGTCCCGAAACCGGAGAGTCTTCATCTTCATGAAGTGGGTCAATCATATCCCATCTGTCGATTCTCAGTTCCTTGTCCGTGGGAACTGCCTGCCTTCTTATCGGGCATCTTTGATTGATTGGGTCCATGAGAGTTGCATAGTACGGTGTAATTGACATTCGAAGTGTTCTAAGGCACTCGGCAATTCCGAGGGCTTCTTCTTCGGTGATTTCGATTATCTGCCTGAGAGCTTCAACAGTCTTGATTCTGTTGGCTACCTGCCAGCGCCAGTCACTCCATTGAGCAGTAGTAACCTCTTTCCACATTGGAATTTCCCTGTAATCTCGCATTGCTCCACCTCAAATGTATAGCTTCTGAAAAAGCCTTCTAATACTGTCTGATTCTCTCAAAATGTCCAACGCAAGCTCATCGTGGCCTTTGGTATACCCGTTCCCGATGATCATGGTAATATCCTTCCCGACACCTTCTGCTCCTAGGGCTGCTCTGGTAAAGGAGGTGGCCATGCTGAAGAAATAAACTATGCCTTCGTTTTTGGTAACGAGTATCGAGCTCATCTCAGTGTTGGGAACATTCACATTGTTTACTACCACATCACAGAGCTTACCTGCTGTCAGTTCGTGAATCTTATTGTAGACTTCAAGAGGCTTTGTTGCATCTGCAATAACTACCTCATGGGCAAGGTTAAGCTCTTGGATCCTCTTCGCATTTTCTTCAGAATATTCTACTACAATCACTTTTCCTGAGTCACCGCATTTCTTCATCGCTTGGTAGCAACATAACACTCCGGATTTTCCGCCACCCCCAAGTATTGCTACACTCATACCACGCTGCACAAGCTTGTCGACTTGCGCCGGAGCTCCCGCAACGTCCAGAACTGCAAGGGCCATCTTAGCGGGAATATCTGATGGCAGTTTTGCGTATATCCCACTCTCAAACAGTATAGCCTTCCCTTCGACATCCACCTGATCTTTTTCGAGATGCACCTTCAGAATCCTCTCGATTTTCAGCGGCGTCAAGGATAGCGAAACAAGTGAGGCAATTCTGTCGCCAACTTCTAATTTACGGTCTTTAAGGGCTTCTCCTATCCGCGAGACTCGACCAATTAGCATTCCTCCTGAGCCTGTAACTGGATTCTGAAGCTTCCCCCTATTGTTGACTATATCAATTATCATGGCAGCGATTCCCAATTCATCGTCTTTGCAAGCTTCTCTCATCTGGGTGAAACTAGCGGAGTCAACGTTAAGGGTTTCCACATCAACGGAGATTTCGTTGTCATAAAGATCCTCTGAGTTGTCAATTTTTCTCGCTGCTTGAGGGAGGAATCCGAGCGGCTCAATAACTCTATGGCTCCCAAATGGACATCCCTTCATTTATCTTTCCTCCTAATTCCAAGTATTTCTCTTGCTTCGTTAGGAGCTGCTATGTCTCTGCCCAACTCTTTTGCGATTCTCACTACTCTATCCACCAGCTGAGCGTTAGAAACCGCAAGCTCTCCCCTTCTATAGTAGATGTTGTCTTCAAATCCCACTCTAACATGTCCTCCCATCAGGATGGCAACTGTTGCCAAAGGGAGCTCATGCCTACCAATTCCTGCTGCGGTCCAGGTACTGTCAGTCGGTATATTGTTAACCATGTGAATCAGGTCTTCGATATTCCCTGGGCAGGCACCCGGAACACCAAGAACAAAGTCAAAGTGTATTGGGCTTCCTAACAGTCCTTTTTTTTGCAAACGTAGAGCATTTTCTATCATGCCTCTTTCAAATACCTCTATCTCAGGCTTTATTCCTTTCTCTTTCATCTCCAGAGCGAAATACTCCATTGTTTTCTCTGAATTGAAGAAGACATCATCTCCAAAGTTGCACGTTCCGGCAGAGAGGGTCGCCATCTCCGGATTGATCTCAAGAGGTTGAGATCTCTCTTCCACTTTATGCCATACTGCTCCACCGGTGGATGGCTGGAATATCAGATCGCACTTGCTTCTGATTCTTTCCATAATTTCTCTATAGATTTCACGATCCTGTGTGGGCTTTCCCGACGAGTCTCTTGCATGAACGTGGACAATGCTCGCTCCTGAGAGAAAACACTCGTATGCTGCCTCCGAGATTTCTTCAGGAGAAACCGGTAGCGCCGGTTGTTGTTTTTTCGTGACTTCTGCACCGGTAAGAGCTGCAGTGATTATCAACTTATCCATCGTTTTTCCTCTGCTTGTTCTTGGGTACTACGCATGTACCACTAGCTCTGCATACTAGGACAGGTTCAGAAAGGCTCTCAGCCGCGGAATTATTGATATCAGGTCTTGCCTGAGCAACTTTGAAGGCTTGAAATGTCATCTTTCTAGATGTGTTGCCTCTAGAGACAATTTCCCCTGTTGCTTCAATGTAATCCCCTGCGTAGACGGGAGCGAGAAACTCAACGTTATCATAGGCTTTGAAAAGCCCTTCATCGCCATCGCTTGTAATCAAGAGCTCAGTAGCCACGTCTCCGAACATCTGAAGGATTCTTGCTCCATCAACAAGGTTTCCCCCGTAATGAGCATCATGAAGACTCATTCTCACTCTAACCATCGTCTTTTCCAAAACAACACCCCCTTCATTTATTTTGCCTTCAAACTGTAACTTTATCAAAGCTCGCCGGCGCTAATTAGAAACGTACAGGGTCGAACAATAGTTTCTATGTCTCTCTTTCTATTCTGTTATACACGATTTTTCCGAAAAATTACCTCTCCGCCTTTGCCGGGTAAAGCTCTACCTTTCTGGTATGCTATAGATATCGGATCTATCGGGAAGGAGAGATGTGCATGGTCAAGACTCTAATAATGGCTGGGGGAATAGGGGAAAGGCTTTGGCCTGTTAGCGTAAAAAAAAGACCCAAGCAATTTCACAAGTTTGGGTCAAACAAAACGATGATTGAAGAGACTATCGAAAGAATGGAAGAGCTTACCGACGAGACAATCATAATTACTACAAGAGAGCAATATCCTCTTATGCAGTACTATCTGCCTCTCTTCCCGAGTGAAAATGTGATTTTCGAGCCGATGAGAAGAAACACTGCTCCCGCCATCGCTCTCGGGAGCAGTAGGTTTTCTCCCGAAGACATTATGGTTATTGTTCCCGCAGATCACGTAATAAGAGATAAAGAAAATTTTCTTAAGACGTTAAGGACGGCGATCAGATTTGCTGAGTCTCACGAATCGCTTGTTACTATAGGAATAACTCCCACACATCCCTACACAGGCTATGGATACATAGAGAGGGGAAATGTGGTTGATGAAAACGATGAGGTCTATGCGGTGAAGAAGTTCCACGAAAAGCCTGACTACGAGACTGCTCAGCAGTATTTTCGGTCAGGCAGGTTTCTTTGGAATTCGGGGATGTTTGTTTGGAGGAAGAGCGTTTTTGATTCAGAGCTTTCAGAGAACTTCCCCGATCTATTTTCTGTAATCTGCGAGATCAAAGACAGGCCCGAAGAAATCGAAGAGATCTATGAGAGACTTCCGAAGATTTCGATTGACTACGGTCTAATGGAAAGGTCTTCTAGAGTTGTTACTGTGCAGGGGAATTTCTACTGGAATGACATAGGGTCCTGGGATGCGGTTTATGATTTGCTAATTAAAGACAAGAACGGGAACGCAATTGAAGGAGAATTCTCAACAAGAGAGGTGAAAAACTGTTTGCTGATCAATCACACACAGAAGAAGCTGGCAATATCCGGTATTGATGGCTATATTTTGGTGGCAAGTAGTGAGGGAACTCTATTATGCAAAAGAGGAGAGTCACAGGAAATAAAAGAGATAATAGTGTAAGGAGGAGAAAAGTGGATAGAAAACTTGACGAAATTGTGATTTCCCTGAAGGAGGAACTGGTAAGATCAATATCCGATTCAATTAAAATCAAGTCGGTTCAGGATACTCCGGTGGATGGCGGTCCCTTTGGCAAAGGGGTAAGGGATTCGCTTGATCAAACTATCAAGTTGGCGCAGAAGCTAGGCTTTGAGGCAAGGAACGCCGATGGGTATGTGGGCATAGTAGATTATGGATTGGGCGAGACTTTCGGTGTTCTTGGTCACCTTGATGTAGTTCCAGAAGGAGAAGGTTGGGAAGTTCCACCTTACAGCGGCCTGGTGAAGGACGGAGAGATCTGGGGAAGAGGAACTCAGGATGACAAAGGCCCTATGATTGCAGCACTTTATGCTCTCAAGGCAATAAAGAACTATGTTAAGAAGCCCTCCAAGAGAATTAGGCTTATTTTCGGAACAAACGAAGAAACTGGCTGGGAGTGTATGAAGTACTATGTCAAGCACGAAGAGATCCCAGATTTTTCTGTGACACCCGATGCCGATTTTCCTGTGATTTTTGCGGAGAAAGGAATAGTGAATTACGGGATTTCAGCACCTGCCATCAGTAGAGAGAAAGGGCTGGTAATCGAGAACTTGACTGCCGGAGAAGCACCAAACATGGTTGCTTCGTCAGCAAAGGTCGTTCTCAGGGGTGCAGACGACGAGATTCTAGAGAAAATTCGCTCCTTCTCACCGAAGAATAATACTAAACTAGAGATAAATAAGTCGGATAGAAGAGTTGAGATTTCGATAACGGGAATCTCCGCTCACGGATCAACCCCAAATAAAGGGCAGAGCGCATTGGCAGCTCTGGTAGATCTTCTCGCGGAGCTTCCCCTGGAGGATTCCGAGATGAAGAGGCTCTTGAGTACAATAAGAAACAAGATTGGTTACGAATTCTATGGCGAATCGTTAGGAATTTCCGGAAGGGATTCGATGTCTGGAGAATTGACTCTCAATATGGGAACTCTCAGGCTTCAAGCCGGAGTCCTGAAGCTGGTAATTAACATCAGATACCCCGTTTTCTTCAATGAAGCAATGATAAGATCGCAGATTGAAGAGGCTTTCAATGGATTCCGGGTCGAAACCTACCATCACCAGAAGCCGCTTTATGTATCTCCCGATTCGGAATTGGTAAAGATGTGCAGGGAAGTATATAAGGAAGTGACGGGACACGATGAAGAACCGATAGCTATTGGTGGAGGTACGTACGCCCGGGCAGTACCAAATGCCGTGGCTTTCGGAGCTTTGTTGCCCGGAAACGTTGAACTGGCCCATCAGCCAAATGAAAGGATATCGATTGAAGATGTTCTTCTCGTGGCAAGAATTTACGCTCAGCTCTTCCTTAGGTTTCTGCAGACCTGAGTAAGAAGCAGCTTGCATGACAAGTTTATCTAGGGCCGAAGAGACTGTTACTCGGCCTTTTTTGATCCGGGTTGCTCCTAATCAACAACGTTTTTCAGCCACTTCCAGGTCAAGGTCCTTCTGACTCCCAGAATTGCCTTGAAGAGCTCTTCAATCATCATCGCGACGTAGACGAGAGTGAGCGGCCATTTCAGTACCAGTCCGGTGACGGCCACAAGAGGAATTCCCACTCCCCAAAGCGATGCAATCTCGATGATCATAGCTGCTCTGGTGTCTCCTCCGCTTCGGAGAACCCCGACGATGTTCACTGCATTAAACATTTTGATTGGCTGGGAGATGCCCACAATGATAATTATGGTTAGGACAATATTCTTAAGTCCCTGATCAATATTGTAGAAATTCACGATGATCCTCGAAAGCAGAATGATGATAAGGCCGGTTGCCACTGCGGTCATCACAGTAAGCTGAAGCAACTTCTTTGCGTTATACTTTGCCTGAGTGAAGTTATTCCTTCCCAGTTCTGCTCCAACCATGACAACTGTCGCTGAAGCTAATCCACCAAAAATGACGAACCCGAAGTTTTCGATGGTGCTAGAGATATTCCTGGCAGCTATAAACTCAGTACCCATTCTTGCCA
Source organism: Mesotoga sp. UBA5847 (assembly GCF_002432735.1). NCBI lineage: Bacteria > Thermotogati > Thermotogota > Thermotogae > Kosmotogales > Kosmotogaceae > Mesotoga > Mesotoga sp. UBA5847. The sequence goes on from NZ_DJGL01000094.1 coordinate 31,124, forward strand.
TGACAAGCGAGTACATTGTAATACCCAGGCTCCACAGAAACTCATTTACTATCACCGGAGTAGCATATTTCATAAGCCTTTTGAAAAACGGTGCTTCGAACTTGAAGGCGAATTTTGAAAGCCTTACGGGGGTTTTCCTTCGCAAGACAATATTGACAAAAATCACGAACTCCACAAATCTTGACAGGAGAGTTGCGAGTGATGCTCCATAAACACCTAGAGGTTGGATTGGCCCAAAACCAAAAATCAGCACGTAGTTCACCACTGTGTTAATCGACAGAGCGACAAGACTTACATACATAGGGATTCTGGCTTTTTCCACTGTTCTCAAAGCCATCGCGATAATAAAAGAAAATGATGTCAGGAACGTTGAAAAGGCTACTGGCCTTGCATATGTCGCGCCGGTTCTTATTACTTCAGTATCGGTAGTGAAGATCATTAATACTCTTTCGGGGAAAAAGAACAACAGCACAAAGAATACAACGGCGGCTCCCATGGTAATGTAGAGAATGTGCCCGAGCGTCTTCTCGATGTTCTTTTCGTCTCTTTTTCCCCAGTACTGCGAAACGAATATTCCGGCTCCGCTAGAAACTCCAAAGGTGAGAATATTGAGGATGAAAACCACCTGATTCACCAGACCCACGGAAGCTATTGCGGTTGTGCCTAATTGTCCAATCATGAGGTTATCAACGAGATTGAGGCCGCTAGACATCAGGTTTTGAAGTGTTATTGGTATCGCAATGGAAAGCATTCGCTTAGTGAAATCCTTCATATCGACCTCCAAAAAATGAACCGTTGAATTATACAGCTATTTCTCGAGATAGGCAATAGTAGTAGCATTTACCGAAGAAGCTAAAGCATCATGAATTGCTATAATGATGATGATAAGTATTTCACGTTAGAAAGGGGTGTCTCTGTGAAGAAAATCGGAATAATCATTTGTGGTCGCTATCAGAGTTGTGGGGGAGGGAAGTGTCTCAGAGCAATGAGAGAACATGTGGGTGGTTTTTCCATTTATCCTGATGAAGAAGAACTGGTTCTTGTCGGTTATTCTTATTGCGGAGGCTGTCCGGGGGGAAATGTAGAATACGTGCCTCAAGAGATGATCAAGAACGGAGCCGAAGTAATTCATCTCGCAACGGGAACGGTGGTGGGTTATCCACCTTGTCCACGACTAAGTCATTTCAAGGAGTTCATTGAGAGTTACTATGAGATTCCAGTCGTGATCGGGACTCATCCCATACCAATGAAATATCTCACTGCCCACGAGAAGCTTTCATTCTGGGAGAAATCAGACATGTATGAAAAAGCGGAACACCTGATGAAAGAGGATAGGGAGATAATGAAGGCGTATGACTGATCCGGAATCTCCCGATCTTGTCGGGTCTGAAACCGGGGGAAGAGATGATCAGTGAGAAAAGAATCTCTCAGTATATTCGAATCGCGTTGAGCACTATCAGTGCCGACAGAGAATCGAAAGAGAAAATTAGAAGAGAAATGAACTACGATATCCAAAACAAGGTCTTCGACAGCGGTAAAGAGAACCCTTTTGAAGTGCTGGGAGACCCTTCTGCGTATGCCAGAGAATTCATAGAAGAGAGGAAATCCACTTACACCCAGGTTCACACGAGGCTATCTCGGACTTACGGTATCGGAGGCCACGCCGGTTATGAGTTCATTTCAAAGTCAACTGTTTTAGGCCTGCCTTTCATCCACATAAATACGCGTCCGTTTGGAGTTGCAAAAGGCATCATTGCAGTCGTGAATGTGGCAATCGGAGTGTTGGCCATTGGTGGAGTTTCAATCGGACTTTTCAGCTTGGGAGGGGTAGCGCTTTCTCTTCTGCTTTCTCTGGGTGGAGCATCTGCCAGTCTTTTCTCTGCATTTGGCGGATTGGCAATTGCGCTGTATCTGGAGGCGGGGGCCTTGCGGTTTCCTTTGATTTTGCAGTGGGGGGAGCAGCTATTGCAAGAAACTATGCGATAGGAGGCTTTTCATCTGCGAGAGTGGCTATCGGAGGAGATGCAAGAGGTGTGGTTGCAATATACGAGCAGAATGGAGTTGGGAATTACCTTCTCAGATTGCCAA